>JAGPBS010000030.1 GCA_018063245.1 Alphaproteobacteria bacterium
GTTGTCGCATTGGCAAATTAAGCGTCCCAAGAGACTTAAATTTCTCAATCAGCACTCTGGTCAATAAACTAATATCATGAAATTGTAAAAGGCTGCTTAGTTCTAAAGAATTTGACAATTGATAAACAGAGCGCTCAAAAATAGAACGCGCAGGGATATCTTTTGCCTGAAGTAAAAGTCTGCGTAATTGCCTCAACTCACGTCGGATTGTTTTTTGATGGCTAAGATCACTCATAAAAACTTCTTTTTCGAGCAAATTAAATACCGTACGGCAATAGCTGTCAAAAGGACCCTCTGCCTTCTCATATAGGTACATATGACTCCCCTTCCCCTCCTTCACTCGTGAAGGATTTGATCACAAACTAGTTTGAATCATGTCTTTGTTTTTTGAACACTTCCAAAAGAGCTTGGCAATCAGCATCCTCTGGTCTTAACACAAGGGCTTTTTCAAGTGTTTGCTTGACTTGTATTGCATAAAAACCGATATTCAGCCCTTTGTTGAATTCCGAGATACAGTCTTGGATATAGAGCCCATAAATATAAAAAAGATTCTCCTTTGCTTGTTCAAAAAATGGATTCAATTCAAGGGCTCTTTCTAACAAGGCAATTGAATCTGTACGAGACTTATTGGCAATAGATGAATTGGTAAATGTAACAGCAAAGAGATTACAAGCAATAGCTATCGATCCCTTTGTTTGAACGCTTAAATCTTTCTCCAAAAATTGCAGTGCTTGAGTCAAATAGGCTTCACCCTCAATCAGAGAATTTGCTGTGATTTGCCCTTGAATGTGCTGAATTGCTAGCATGGTTAACACCCCCACAAGACCATTGACGATATTAGGATCATCGGGCGCTAGCACAATTGCTTTCTCCATTAACGCTTTCGCATCTAGGTATGATTTTCCTGGACGCTGACCGGTTATATAAAGCCCAGACAGAGAATCATAAGCACGCGCAAGTTCAGTCTTTGTGAGTGGATCATCTAAATTAATGCTTAAATTCTTTTCTAAAAGACTAATAACTCGCTCTATCTCTGAAAGATCTGGATGTGCAAGCCAAAGGGCAACAGCAAGATTATGGTAAGCTCTGCCAAAATCTGGGTTTAGCTCAATGGCTCTTTCTTGCGCTGCGATTACATCTTGGTATTTATCCTCCCTTCTATCCATCAAATATTGAGCTGATAATTCATTGAAACACTTAGCAAGCCAGATTTTTGCTTCTGGTTTCTGAGGATCGATCTTTAAGGCTTTTTCTGCAGAAACAATCGCCTTTTCAAATTGCTGTGCATTGTAAAACTTTATAGCATGAGCAATATATAAACTTACCACAGCAAGCTTTTTCTGTGGATCTTGAGGCGATCGTTTATAATCCGCTTTCGTAACCCGAAGTGCTACATCTAAATTCAACCCTTCTTGCAATGTTACCTTTTCAATCACATTAACCATAAAGTCTGAATAGCTCTGATTCCAGAATGGTGTATCTATTGAATTTCTTTGCCCAATTTTTTGAGTAATCTGCATCAATTCTGCAGCTCTCGCATCTCCTTGTTTTACTTGTTCGTAAAAAGACATCCAGACCTTTTCAACATGCTTTTTCAACACAAAATTTGTTGAATCCTTCCGTAAAGCATAATCAATCGCAAACAAACTCTTTTCAAAAAGATCAGCTGCGATTTTATCTTGCACGAACAGCTCTGACAGGTCTATAGCTGCATTTGTGCAGTTATTCTCCGATAAACAAATATACTGCGAGAGAACCTCAACAGCATCTTCCACTGTTTTACCTGCAACTGCACCCGACACATATTGTCGGGCTTTAGAAAGCATGTCGTTAACATCTTTAAAAACATCAATTTTTCGGGAAGATAAAAGCGGCGGGTCAGAAGGTAAATAATCGCCGATAATAATTGCCCGATTCGCAATATCAACGCGAGCTCTTAACTGAAAGTTACCTGTGACTTCCACGAAAAGGCCTTCACTAACCAAATCATTTGTCACAGTATATTCATTTCCTGTGACCTTGATTGTACTTTTCATTATCTCAGTGACTAGACTCATTTTTATCCCCTCATGGCTGTGATGACTCATTTATGCTCTCAAATGAGTGCTTCTTTATTATTCATAAAAAGAGTTAAGATCTATTTCACTGATTTAAATCAAGCGATCCGGAAAATCTGTAAAGACTGCCGTGAGACCCATTTTCCATAAATCCTCAGCTCTTTTCAGATCATTCACCGTATAAGCAAGAACAGGCACTTGACTTTGGGTGTACGAAGTGATCATCGCATCTGAATTCTGACGATGATCAATAATAAGACACCAAGCATCAAAAGCCTTGAGCCTATCTTGCCAATCTACCGGGGGAATTTCTGTTAAATAGCCACGCGGTACTGTTGGCAAGTATTCCTTCACCAAAGCCAAACATGTCTCATCAAAAGTTGTAATATAGAATGTTGGCAAAACATCCCGAAGACGCAACAGCTCCTCTTTTAATTTTTGAACAATCGCCTTTTGATTGCTATCTGTTGGCTTAATTTCAAGATTGATGCCCATTTGATGCTGATGGACGAATCTCAAAACCTCTTCAAGACTTGGAATTTTGTACGATTCAGAGCCTCTTACCATCCGCAGCTCATGAATCTCAGCTGCCGTATGATCTTCAATTGATCCTTCTCTATCCATCAACCTTTTGAAATCATCATCATGAAAGATAAAAATCTCATTATCCTTTGAGAGCCTCAAATCAACTTCTACCCACTGAACACCCAAATCAGCACTGCGCTTCAGCGAAGCCAGTGTATTCTCACAAACAAGACCAGCAGCCCCTCTATGACCAATCACAGCTGGAAATTCTTGAAATGGAATTGTCATTTAGGACCCTTCATCTTTGCATTTGTCTTTGATGCTTTGGAATTTTGCTCATTTGTGATCACGCCTTTCTCAAGCATAATAATTTGATCGAAATCTGATTTTTTCTCACGTCCATCTAACGCCCAAACGATACATTTTCCAGCCATCTCTTGGTGAATATAGCCCTCAATTTGATCGCGCATTTTGCCTTCAAAAATCTTTGTGGCCCCGTTAACAATCATAATATCTGGGTTCTTTAAAAGAGCTCTGACGATCCCAATTTTTTGTTTTTGAATTGGGTTCAAGCGACTTCCCATAACGCCAACAAAAGAAAGCAAACCAATCTTCTCAATATCTTTAATCAGCTTTGATCTGTCAACCGCCTTCTTAATCAACTGGCGCACTTTTTCAGAGGCGCCAAAATGAGAGAAAACAATTTTTCCAAACAAGATATTTTCTTGAATAGAGAGATTTAAATTCACAGATACATGATCAAAAAAGGACACGTCCTTTTTATACCGATAAGGTAAGTTCTGAATAAAATACTGCCTTGCCTTTACAATTGAAGTCTTCAAAAAATCATCAATAAGACCATAACCATGTTTCGCTGGTATAAATTGGAATGGTAGAAGCAAGAGCTTTTCTAAATGATCATATTCTAAATTCTCCAGCCCCTCTGTTTCAATCAGATACAAGATATTTTCATAATCCGGCATATCATCTAAATTCATAAAACGATAAGTTTCATAATGTTCATGCCCTGGTGGTAAATCTTTGAATAAGGCTGCAAGCATTTTGACAATATCAATGCCCTTTTGTACCAAGAGATCTTTCAGCCCTTGTGCTTCTAATGTTGATAATACAAAAGGATGAATTGATTCATAATAATAACGATGAGCTTTTTCATCAAAAGTCCCGAAGATTAGATTATCGATAAGCCTTGCGTTATCATTAAAACGATCCATCTCAAACGGCTCAACCAAATCAGCAAACTCATCTTTCTGGAGCAATGTTTTTGCCTCAGCCCGTGCAAGCAAAATCTTATCCTTCAGCTCTTGTTTTGCATCTTCTTTTAAATAGCCTGAAAGACCAAATTGATAGAGATCTTCTGTGAAACCAACTTCATCCAAAAGCTTTAGAACTTTTACATCAAGCTCTGCTTCATTTTGACAACCAGCAGCATCGTAATCAATCCAATCAGAATTAATATCATCTGGTGAGTTTCCTGCTTTTTTAGATTCTTGAAGACGATCTCGATAATAAGCCAAATGACTTGATGGATATGTCGGCGGCGCAACAGGATCATGACGCAATGCATATAACAAGTTATATTTCAAATCGCCTGTGAACAGATTCACTTGTTCACCAACATAAGAAATACGACGTCCAGACAGAGCCTCTGGAATCTTTTCATATTCACGATTCGCAAGCAAAATTGCGCCTGTTGTTGGGTTCACATTCTTGGCCAAAAGCTCTGCAAGATAATGCTTACCACTGCTTTCATCTCCCTCGATCCCAATATGCTGATCAAGAGGAACTGAAAGTGTTAAATTCAAGAGCCAATGTTGATTTTGCTCATCGATATAAGAAACATTCTTTAGCTCAAAGCCTGTTTGAACATGTTCGGTCTTTCCACGATTTTCTGTCAAGACTGACATAGGCAAGAGAGAATCTGGCTCAAACTGTTCTTTGATTTGCTGATATTTAATTCTGATATCTTCTTTTGATTGATAGTAATCTAACAATTCTTTCCAAGGCGATGCCAGATCCTTATAAGCAGCCAATACAGCTACCAACGCACCAAAGCTCACCTGACCAATGATAACGAAATAACCCCCGATCGCATAAAAGAAAAACGGAGTCAATTGATTGATAAAATTGTTCAAGAACTTAATAAAAAATTTTCGGTTATACAGATCATAACGCAGCTCAAAAATATCCATCAACTTATTCGACATATCCGACAGATGATACCTTGTTGTATCATTCCCATGAACATCTTGAATGGCAAACATGGTTTCATTTAAACGATATGAAAGACGTCGGATCCGACGAATTCTTCGCTTTGACAGATTGTTCACTTTCTTTTGTAACCGGGGTATTACAACAGCTTGCAAAGGATAAAAAGCAATCGCTGCCAAACCCAGATACAAATTCTGCATAAAAATAAAGGCGATATAAACAATGAGGGTTCCGCCTTGGAAAATTGGCAAAGCCAGCGCATCTCCAATAAAACCACCCAAAGGCTCAACCTCTGATGTGATAATTGGTATAAGCTCACCTGAGGATACTTTTTTAAACCTGGAATAAGGAAACCGCAAAATCCGCAAATACAAAAGATATCTCAATTTACTGAGCATTCTTTCACCAATTTTACCTTTATACAGGTTGATCATATATTTGAAAAACCCATTGACCAAAACAAGGGCTAAAAAGGCAAAAGACAAAACCATCAAATAAGGCATTTGCTCGAATTCCATTCCCAGGTATTTGGCTGGAAATTCCTTGCCGCCAATTGCCTTATTTACAATCATTTTGGGCAGATCAAGTGACCAATAAAGAAAGGGGAAAGACACCAGAGTTAATACCAAGATCAAAACCTGATCTTTAGCACTATGCTTCCAAATGAAGCGATAAATATCTTTTTCTAGATCCATTCTAGGTGGTTTCCTTTTATATCTAAGGCGCACCCAACTTAAAAAAGAGGCGCGCTCACTTACTTTATGGATATTTAATTTATTTTGGCTTATATTCATAAGATAGGGAATAAAAAAACAATATAGAATGAGGCGCACCTCCATGGCCAAAAAAAGTCATAGAATCTTAATTTACAGCCACGACACATTCGGACTCGGGCACTTGAGACGGTGCCGGACAATCGCCCACTCCCTTGTTGAGCAGAATAAAAATCTTTCTGTTTTGATTTTATCCGGATCGCCCATTATCGGTAGTTTTGACTTTAAAGCCCGTGTTGATTTTGTGAGAATTCCAGGCGTCATTAAATTACGCAACGGTGATTACACCTCACTAAACTTACTCATTAATATTGAAGAGACTCTCCAAATGAGAGAATCAATCATCAAACATACAGCGGATATTTTCGATCCTGATATTTTTATTGTCGATAAAGAACCGCTTGGCCTCAGAGGAGAAGTCAAGTCAACACTTGAAATGCTCAAAGCCAGAGGCACTTGGACAATACTAGGTCTTAGAGACGTTATGGATGAGCCTGGCGCTCTTGAACCTGAATGGGAAAGGAAGAATGTCGTCCCTGCTCTTGAAAGACTCTATGATGAAATCTGGGTCTATGGACTTCCCCAAATTTGTAATCCTCTTGAAGGCATCATCTTATCTGAACAAATTAAAAAACGCATGATCTATACAGGCTATCTTGAAAGAACATTGCCTCAATTAACAATGGGCGAACCTACTATTCATGAGCGAGATCCTTACATTCTTGTAACACCAGGTGGTGGTGGCGATGGTGAAGCTATTGTTGACTGGGTTTTAAAAGCCTACGAGGCTGATAAAACAATCCCTTATAATGCTGTGATTGTGATGGGGCCTTTCATGCAAATGGAAAACCAGCAAGAATTTATCAGACGTTCCGCTCTTTTACCCAAGATCGAAATTCTCAGCTTTGATACAAAAATTGAGCATTTGATGAAAGAAGCCCTCGGCGTCATTTGCATGGGTGGATACAATACATTTTGTGAAGTCATCTCTTTCAACAAAAAAGCTCTGATCATCCCAAGAACGGCACCTCGGTTAGAACAATATATCAGAGCAACAAAAGCTTCAGGCTATGGGCTTGTGAATTACCTATGTGATGATGGCATCAGAGATGGTAAAAAAATGGCAACAGCGATTCGTCAATTACCACAACAATCTTCACCGCTCGATATTGTTATGCCAGGCCTTCTTGATGGGCTTAAAAATGTCAACAAGCTGACGCTCCAGAAAATCAAAAAAGACAGAAAAGTCGAAAACTTCCCTCTCAATATTGCAGCGATCAAATGAAAATTGGAGTTGTCGTCAAAGAATGGTTTCGTCTCTCCGAGACTTTTATTGCTCAAGAAATCTTCGGTCTTGAACAGAAGGGACTTGATATCACTGTTTACAGCCTCAGAAAACCAAGACCAAAAGCCAAACAACCCATCTATCAGCAAATAAAAGCAGACATCAATCATCTTGAAAAAACACCAATCAGCCTCATTTACCAGGGCATCCGGGCGCTTTTCTATTTTAAGCATAATCCTAACTTACCTCGGCTTCTCAAAGCATTCGAATCAGATTTTTGTAAAAAACCAAGCTGGAGTCGCCTGAAAAGACTCTTTCAAGCTCTCATCTTTTCTAAAACAATGGCAAAAGACATTGATATTCTCTATGCCCATTTTCTCCATACGCCTTCAACATTTGCCTATTATGTGCATCTATTGACTGGAAAACCCTGGTGTTTTTCAGCTCATGCGAAAGATATTTGGACATCACCTCAATGGGATCTGAAACAAAAAATGGCAACAGCTCTTTGGGGAAATACATGCACGGCCTACAACCATACCTTCTTGAACAATCTCAAAACAAATAGACCAATTAATCTCATTTATCATGGAATCACTCTCTCTGCTTTCTCGTATAAGCGCAATTTTGATTTAACACAAATCGGACAAGACCCTGATCGTCCATTTCAAATTCTGACAATTGCCCGCGCTGTTGAGAAAAAGGGCCTTGATCTTCTTATCGAAGCTTTATCTGAATTACCCAAAGATCTGTACTGGCACTGGACTCATATTGGCGATGGTATTCTGCTCAAAAAATACAAACAACACGTTTCAAAACTAGGCCTGTCAAAACATGTCACTTTTTTAGGCCCTCTGACACAAAGTGAGATTACGCCTCACTTTAAAAGAGCTGATCTTTTCGTCCTTCCATGCCGAATCAGCAAGAACGGAGATCGCGACGGTCTTCCGAATGTTTTGATGGAAGCTCTTGCAATGCAAATTCCTATTCTATCAACTCAAGTCTCAGCAGTTGAAGAACTGATTGAAGACGGTATCTCAGGTATGCTTGTCGAGCCAGAGAATATTCTGGCGCTCAAAAGCGCAATCATCAGATTGATCTCAGATCCAGATCTTCGGCGAACCCTCGCCTTACAGGGAGAATCACGTGTTAAAACTGATTTTACATGCGATAAAGGCATCACTCAACTATCACAGCTTTTTCAAGAGAGCATCACTGCATAAAAAAGGGTGCAGCTGGAACTACACCCTTTCTATCGTATACTTAAACTTAACTGGAGAAGGCTGGAACCTATTCATTTATAAATATACGATGGTTAGATGACTATACTCTTCGAGACTGACTGGAAACCAAACAAAAAGAGCAATCAACCTAACCTTATATAACCAATATTATATGAGTATTTCAAGCGCGTCAACAGATTTTTTACGAAAATCAAAAAAAAAGAATTTTTAATATGAAAATTTCAAACTATAAATCTTTTTTCAATTTTGGTACGTTCTCTAAAAGAAAATCACCAAAGGCTCTGATTCGAGGAATATTCCCCATCGATTTTTCATATATATAATAAAAATCTAAAGACGGCGGTTGAAATTCTGGGAACAATCGAACAAGCTGATCTTGTCCTTTTTCAGAGATATAATAATCCGGAAAGGCACCTATACCTTGATGGTGAATGCAGTAATAAAACACACCTGCTGAAGAATTAATCACCATATGTGGTTTTACAAATTTTTCTAATTGATTGGTTCCTTGGAACAAATGCCAGTCTGTCTTCATATAGGCTCCTTGTGGAAAAGGCGTTGTACCAATCAGTCGATGATGTTTTAAATCATTCATTGTTTTTGGCATGCCATAGGTTTCAAGATAGGTTTTTGAAGCATACAAATGGAATTGTATCGAAAAGACTTTAAACTGATCAAGCCCATCTTCCTGTTTAGAATAAGGCAAAATAAGGGCATCACTGTGATAATCAATAAATTTGCGCTCCTGATTGTCCCCTGCCAAATTCACCAAAATATCAGGATATTGCTGACCGAATTTAATCACATAATTCGGCAACATAAATGAGGCAACACCATGCCATGTTGTGATTTTCAAGGGACCTTTAATGTACAACGGATCAGAATTGATCACTTCCTCAATAATATTCAGCTTTGGGATCAGATCTTTAATGAACTCAAAAAGCAAACGACCTTGTGAGGTCAGTTGAATTCCCGCTTTATTTCGATGCATCAAAACGGTATTTAAATTCACCTCAAGCGCTTTCAATCGCGAACTGACAGACGATACATTCACACCAAGACTATCCTTAGCCTCAGTGAGGCTTCCGGCCTTCACAATATTATAAAATGTTACCAATTGATCGATATTAATCATGCACTATCCTAAATTATTACGCTCTATTTTAAATCTTATTTCTTTAACGAAATACATATACCAACAATACCAATGATAACGCCCAATAAAATCTGCAGATCCCAAACAAACTCATTCATCAGCGATGAAACCAACAAACCAGTAATCGGCATTATAATCCAGATAATAGCCGCATGAGATGTTGAATAATTCTTTGAAATATAAACATACGATATCATCACAATTGGTGACAAAAACAGACCCAAATATAACAAAGAAAGAATGTATGGCCAAGAGCTCTCAAAATAAACAATATCTCCAGCCAATCCAGCCAAACACAGGCTCAAAATGCCTCCGTAAATCATGGAATAACCAGATATTGTTGCAGCAGACATCCCTTTAAAGTGAAACTTCTTAACAAAAACACTGCCACTTGAATAAGCAATCAATGCTAAAAAGCCAAATAAAAATCCGAGTACGGCATCATTCACTTTATCCCCATCTAGAATATCATTCATGAATAAAATCATGAATGATAAGATACAAAAAACAGACGATATCAAAATAGATTTCGTTATTTTCTCTTTCAAAAAGACACTAGAAAAAAGCGCATTAGTTAAAATCATCATCGACATAATCACAGAGACAATACCAGAGGGAATATATTCAACCGTACGATATGAAAACCAATAAAAGATTGAGTAAAGGAAAAACCCAATAACGCCAAGTTCTAAATGTGTCTTTAGGTCTCGTTTGAATTTGTCTTTATTCACAAATTGCCCATAGAAAATTGCAATTGGCCCCGCCAGCATAAAACGGTAGAAAGCAGACATTTCAGGGGTTACAGTGTGTACCTGTAGCTTCACAAGAAACCAACCACTCCCCGCAACCATCCCTGCGATCAAAATGATAATAATTGCTTTAATATCGATGCTTTGTTGCTTCTCTACCATTTGTTGATCTCCTCATTGATAGGCATATTTGTAAAGCATATTTTGAAGATTACAAGCAATTTCTAAAAAAATAAGGACGCAACTGGAGATGCGCCCTTATAATGCGTATACTTAAGCTTAACTAAAGAAGGCTGGAACCTATTCATACATAAATATACGAAAGTTAGATATCTATACTCTTGGAGACTGACTGGAAACCAAACAAAAAGAGCAATCAACCTAATCTTATAAATTAATACTATATGAATATTTTGAAAGCGTCAACATAAAAATGACTCTTTTTTAAAAAAAAATCATTTTCATAGACACAACCCTTCGCTTATATTAAAAAAATGTATTTATTTACAGGGCATTATACGTTTCTGACTGTGATAGGCCGGAATATTTAAGTCTGGAATAATCAATTTTTTTCCATGATAAATTCAAAGATTTCAAATCAAAACCGATGATCTGTAAAAAACTTCATGAGAAAATTTTCAACGACTTGAATTCGTTTTGCGCTTTTAGAAACCTCAGGATAAATGAGAAAAAATTTCATCTCAGGCGCAACAGCAGCTGGGAACAATCGAACAAGAGGCTCAGACACTGATTTTGTGTAATAATCTGGAAAGGTTGCAATGCCTAGTCCAGCGGCACAGCACTTTGCAAGGCCAATAGATGAATTCATAGAAGCATATGGCTTTCTCATTTTTTCACCTTCAATGCCCGCAAACAAATGCCAGTCAGCAAAATACATTCTCTCCGCATCCAAATAGGAAGCTGACAACAGTCGATGGTGATCTAGATCACTAAACGTTTCTGGTGTTCCGAATTTATCAAGATAGGCTTGACTTGCATACATATTGAAGTACATGGAAAGCAAATAAGTCTGAATGAGATCTTTCCTGCCCTTCATCTCTGTTCTAATCGCGATATCACAATTATAGTCCTCGAAACGTCTATCGATGTTATCGCCAACAAGATCTAGGAAAATATCACCAAACTCAGCCATAAAAGGAGGGACAGCATCTGCAAGTAAAAAAGCGGCAATCCCATACCAAGTTGAAATCCTTACGTCTCCTGAAACTTTTTTATCGGTATCAAATAACTCACCTAATTCTTCAAACTTATAAACAACCTCTTTTGCAACCTTATAAAAACGATGCCCTTGTGTTGTCAGCTCAAGACCATTTTGATGCCTTATAAATAACTTTTCACCAGCAATTTTTTCTAATTTGCTAATACTCGTACTTACTGTACCCTGACTAAGATCAAGCTTATTTCTTGTCTTTTTTATTGACTGTAATTCCGCAACATTTATAAAATTAAAGACTTGATCATAGGTTATTTTTTCTTTTTTTTCATTTTTCATAGAGGGTTCCTACTTTCGATATTTCTTAAACACGCCTCTCATATTAACATTATTTAATGAAAGACCCAAGAGAACTAAAATCACACCAGAAAGAGAAAAAGGACTCCAAATAAACCCTTCAAAAACAGCCGATATATTCAGTGAAATTAATGGCATGCCTATCCAAACATATGAGGCTATAGAAGAGCCAACTTTTTCAGCTAGATATAGATATATCACAAGAACGATAGGTGAAAAGTATAAACCGAGACTCAATAATGAAATCAGATATTTTTCTGAAAAATCAAACCCCAAATAAAAGCTTCCTGTAATAATGAAAGCAGATAATAGGGAAAAGACAGCAGCGTAAAACATAGCTAAACTAATAATATAAATCTTGGGCAAAGCTTTGAAATCAAAAATAGCAAACAAAAGCGTTCCAAAGGCATAAATTATGATGGACAAAATAGATAATAAAACGCCTGATATTTCTTGATCAAAAAGCAAGCTGACATCATTCCAGAAAATTAAAGAAATGCCGCATAAAACAATTCCAGTCATGGCATAAAATTTTGGTGTAATTTTTTTCTTTAAAAAGATACGTTCAAAAAAAATATTGGGTAGAACCATACAAGCAATAATCAAAGAGACCAATCCGCTCGGCAGATACGCCGTTGCTCTATAACTAGAAGAACAAAACAAGCCATATAAAAAGAGCCCAACTATCATGAGCTGGAAATGTTTTTTGAAAGGGATTTTTTGAATTTTTTTCTGTCCTAGAGCGATTAAGAATAATAAAGCGCTCGCCATAAAAAATCGATAGGCAATCGAAAATTCTGGCAGAACCGTACTGCCCTGAGATGGAATCAAAGCCCAGCCAACTCCAGCACTCACACTTGCAAGTATAAGTAGAATTTTATCTTTTAGCTCCATCTAACAAATTTCCTCAAAAATTTTGGTTCTTTTTCTTTTTAAAGCATATTTTGAAGATTACAAGCAATTTCTAAAAAAATAAGGACGCAACTGGAGATGCGCCCTTACAATGTATATCTAGCTTAACTAAAGAAGGCTGGAACCTATTCATACATAAATATACGAAAGTTAGATATCTATACTCTTGGAGACTGACTGGAAACCAAACAAAAGAGAATTCAATCTAACCTTATAAATTAATACTATATGAATATTTTAAAAGCGTCAACAATTTTTTTTAGTTTTTTTTGAAAAAAAATAAAAAAAACAGAAATTATTGGTTTTCAATTGCTCTATCTATTGATTTTCCGAATCAAGTAACCTGGTCTTTAAAAAATCACCAAACAATTTGACACGCTTTGAATTTTTTGACGCCGCTGGGTAAATATAATAAAAATCAAAAAACGTTGGAGAGTGATCCGGAAAAATCTCGACAAGCTCTTCTTTGATATATCTTTTATAATAAGAGGGGAATGTGCCTATACCAAGCCCTTCTCCACAACACATAACCAAACCAATCGATGAATTAATAGTCAAAAAGGGTTTGCGCATCTCTCCATTGTCTTTATTTACAAACAAGTGCCAATCTGCAAAAAGAATCTTTTCTGCATCAACATAAGAGTTACTCAAAAGCCGATGATTATCTAAATCTTCAAAAGTTTCTGGACACCCATGCTTTTCGATATAACTTTTGCTTGCATATGCCCTAAACTGCATCGAAAATAACTTTTCTTGAATAAGATCTGATCTGTTCTTATAAAGGGGACGAATTGCAACGTCACAATGATAATCCTCAAAACGTCGATCAATATTATCACTAATAACATCAAGAAAAATATGCTCATTTACATTTTTCACAAA
The DNA here is from genome assembly GCA_018063245.1 of Alphaproteobacteria bacterium. NCBI lineage: Bacteria > Pseudomonadati > Pseudomonadota > Alphaproteobacteria > Alphaproteobacteria bacterium. The sequence goes on from JAGPBS010000030.1 coordinate 13,344, forward strand.
ATCAATAATTGGCTCACAAAGGACAAAAGATGCAACTCCATGCCATGTTGAAATACGAATATCACCAGCTATTTCATCAGAAGGCACAAAAGCATCTCTTATCTCATCGTACTTTACAAGACACTCCAAGCATTTTTCATAAAGCCTACGACCTTGAGCTGTTAAATCAAGACCATTTTGGTGACGAATAAAAAGCTGTTCACCAATCGAACTTTCTAAATTCGCCATAGCAGTACTGACCGCTGACGCTGAAACCTCCAGAAGTTTTGAAGCATTTTTGATTGATCCCGCCTCTGCAACCTTTGTAAAGGCACTAATTTGATCAATTGAAATCTTTTTAGGATTTTTTCGCATAATGAATGGCTCTTTCTATAATTTTTAGTTTTTCAGAGACAATACTAAAAAGAATCAAACCAACACCGAACAGAACAGTCCATGTCAATTGGAGGCCCTCAAAAATTGAAGAAACGATTAAAGCAACAATTGGCGCTGCCACCCAAATATATGATGCCATAGACGCTCCAACTTTTTCAACCAAATAGAGATAAATAACAAAAACAATAGGCCCAAAAATCAAGCCTAATAAAATCAAAGGGATAACATAATTCATACTCCAGATAAAGGGGAAAACAACCTGTCCTGAAAGTAAAAAACCCATAACCAATGAAAAAACAGCACTATATAGCATTGCTAAGGCAGTTTGATAAATTTTAGATACACGCTCATGCGGCACCTGCATTGAAATTCTTGATCCTATCGCATAGATAATCACAGCCATTATTGAAAGCCAAACACCAATAAATTCATGTTCGTGCTCTAGATCTGGATCAGTCATAAAAATCATCCAACATCCAATCACCGTCAATATAACTTGGACTAAAAAACCCGGCGATATTTTTTTGCGCGTTAAACAATATTCAAAAATTGTATTTGGAATAACAACCAAAGCAACAAATAAGGAGATGAGGCCTGTCGATAGATAATCAGTTGCCCTATAACTTAATGAACAAAAAAGAGCATAAAGACAGATTCCAACAAGACATAGCATCAAATGATCTCTTAAACTAAGCTTTTTGATAAGCCCCTTAACATAAGAAAGAGAAAACAAAATGGAAAAGCCTAGAAAAAACCGATAAGCAATCGAGAATTCTGGCAAGATATTATAATGCTGAGAGGGAATTAGTGACCATGCCATCCCGGAAATCAAAATCGCAATGAAAAACAAACATTTATTCTGCAAACTCACGGTAAGTCCTCCTCAAAATTTTTAACTCCTTTTCTTTTAAACTTTATTTCTTAAAATTCAAGCACTTTTTAAAAACAAAATCTCTTTTACCTTTGTCTTTTTCCAATAGAGATTTATAATTTCTAAAGACCATATCACACCCAATATTCACCATGACACAAACAATTGCCTTCTATGCACCGCTGAAATCACCAAACCACACAACACCTTCTGGTGATCGTCTGGTCGCGCGCCTCTTCGTCTCTTTGTTTCAAGAACTTGGATATAACGTCAATCTTATGTCTAACTTTCGCTCCTGGTCCGCAAAAGGAAGCACACAAGAATCTCTTAAAGCTACTGCGTTTCATGAAGCAGAGCGCCTTTGCAAAGGCTACGAAACAAAAGCTGAAAAACCAGTGCTTTGGTTTACCTATCATCTTTATCATAAAGCCCCTGACTGGATCGGCCCAGCCTTCTGCAAACACTTCAACATTCCATATGTCATCGCTGAAGCCTCTATCGCTCCCAAACGCGCAAATGGAGAATGGGAACTCGGATATGAAGATGCTCTTAGTGCAATTAAGCAAGCCTCTCGCGCCCTTACCCTTGCCCCTCACGACCATGAGATCTTATCAAAATTTATTCCTCAAGATCGTCTCATCTCCTTTATGCCCTTTATTCAAACGCCAACGCCTTTACATGATAAAAAATTGCTCAGAGAAAAATTAGCAGCAACCTACCATTTGCCCATCGCAAAAAAATGGCTCCTCACTGTTGCGATGATGCGTGATGATTGCAAAAGAGAATCATATTTAGAGCTCATTGATAGTCTCTCATCCGTAAAATCGAGTGATTATTGTGCCATTTTTATCGGCGATGGCGAAGCACGGGCTGAACTTGAAGCCGAAGCAAAACAACGCAATATCCCTGTGTTCTTTCTTGGCAAATTATCCTCTGAGGATGTGAATCGCTTTTACAATGCCAGCGATCTATATCTCTGGGCTGCCATTAATGAAGCCTATGGCATGAGCATTCTCGAAGCACAAACAGCTGGCCTACCTGTCATTGCTGGCAATTTCGGTTCAGTTGCAACAATTGTCGAAACTGAAAAAACGGGTATCATTTTACCCCCGAATCAGCCACACTTGTTTGCACACTCAATCGACTCACTCCTTAACAATCAACCACGTCTTGATCTCTTCTCTCAAAACGCTCTGCAGAGAACAACCGAAAAATTTAGCTTTCAGCGCGCGAAAACACAAATGAAAGAGATCATAGAGACGCTTATGAAAGAAAAACCAAATGTTTAAATGCTGGATTCTCAGACACGCCCCAACCATTTGGAATGAAATGGGCCTCATCCAAGGCCTTAGCGATATCCCCCTCAGCGAGGCCGGCATCCAAACAGCTCATTCCTGGCAACTTCCTGATAAGGTAAAAAAACTAAAGGCCTATTCTTCACCGCTAAAACGCGCTTTTGAAACAGCTGAGATTCTTGGTTTCGATCCAATTGTTGAACCCCTCATTACTGAAATGAATTGGGGCCAATTTGAAGGTGAACGACTTGATTATCTCAGAATGGAAAATCCACAAATGATGCTTGATAATGAAGCAAAGGGACTCTATTTTTTCCCGCCAATGGGTGAATCTCCTTTTGAGGTTCAGCAACGTCTCAAAAAATTCTTTGATCGCGAAAGCATTGCAAATCAAGATATCATCCTTATCACACATAAGGGTGTCATTCGGTCTCTATACAGTCTTGCAACAGGATGGGATATGGTCAGTGACCCGCCGCACAAATTGAGAGATCAATCTCTGCATTCTTTTATCATAAGATCCCCTAATGATATTACACTTGATCAAGTCAACATCCCTCTGCTACCAGCTGAAACAGGATAACTCCAATGCGTATTCTCATCTACGTACAACATCTTCTTGGGATTGGTCATTTCCAGAGAATGTACACAATCGCGCAAGAATTAATAAGACGCAATTGCACTGTATCCCTTATCAATGGCGGCCTGCCAATTGAGCATGTGAATCAAGACCTCATCTTTCAGCTACCGCCGATTCAATCAGCTGACCTTACCTTCAAAACATACATCACAGATAAGGGTGAGAGAGTCACAAAAACATATCAACAAAAGCGCGCTGAAAAACTTATCGCACATATGGATCAATTCAATCCAGACTTTCTGCTGATTGAAAGTTTTCCGTTCGGCCGCACCTATTTTACTGGTGAAATCATGCCTCTTCTGCTAAAAGCAAAAGAAAACAAAATCAAAATCGCTTGCTCTATCAGAGACATTCTCATCAAACGCTCTCATGAAAAAGAGAGCAAATCCGTCTCTTTGTTAAATCAGTATATCAGCAATCTCTTTGTCCATGGCGATCAAGATCTCATCCCTCTTGATACAAGCTTTTCGTCTGTCTCGCAAATCACTATCCCAATCCACTATACGGGCTATGTCAGCGAGCAAAGACAGCCCCCAGAGATCACTGCTTTTTCAAAGCCCACAATCATTGTCTCAGCTGGAGGCGGGATCGCTGGGCGATCTCTGATTGAAACAACAATCCAAATGGCACAGGCCCATTTTCAAGAAGGAAACTATAACTTCTTGATTTTTAGTAATCATACAAGAGATCAGAGCTGGATCAACACCCTCAAATCGAACTTGCCTGATTATATTCAGCTCTGTGATCTCTCACCTCACTTTAGAAGCTATCTTCATCATGCAGCGGCTTCCATCAGTCAGGCGGGGTACAATACCGTTTGCGATCTCATTCAGGCGAAATGTCCTTCCATTCTCATTCCCTTTTCAACCGAGACTGAGACTGAACAAAAGCAAAGGGCTGACCATTTATCCACTCATCCGCTTTTCACTGTTCTGAGTCCCGAAACCCTCACGCCTGAAAGTCTTGCACAAGCTCTCTCTGATCTTCTCCAACAAAAAAGATCTGACCACCCTTTTATCATCGATATGAATGGTGTTCAAAAGACTTGCGATCTCATTTTATCTGGTGCAAAATCAAAACAACCCTTAAAGACCGATCTATGGCAGGCTTTGGCAGATGAATTCACAAAATGGAAAACCCTTAAAAACAGACCCAATATCTGGTTCAGAGATGATGATGTCTCAAAAGTAACCCCTGCCTTTGAAGCAATGATTTCGCTGTTTTCCAAACATCAAACACAAATCTTTGCAGCCGCGATTCCAGGATTAATAACAGGAAATGACCTCAAGCACCTGAGTCAAGATTATCCAAATGTTACCTTTTGGCAACACGGATATGAGCACGCAAACCATGCCCTCAAGGGACAAAAGAAAATCGAACTCGGCGGCTCTTGGTCACTCGATAAAGCCAAGGGATTTCTGAAAGATGGCAAGACAAAGCTGGAAGATCTCTTTGGCGAAAAGTTTGAGGCTATCATGGTGCCGCCCTGGAATCGGATTGATACTCCCTTTCTTGATTTTACAGCATCGACTTATGAGGCCATTTCACTCTACCAAAATCCATCTCCAGATGTGCACTTTAAGCACATAAATTGCCAGATTGACTTGATTGATTGGGCAAATCAAAAATCATTTATTGGCACAGAGAGGGCGCTCAACAGCCTCATTTTAGAGCTCCAAAAAAGACGATTTAATGTAATTGATAGAGAGCAACCAATTGGCATATTGCTCCATCATCTCGATCACACAGCTGAGCTCACAGACTTTTTGGAGAAATTGTTGACCTCGAGATATATGTCATAGCGAGCCCTTTAGGGCGCGGCAATCTCATCTTCTCTACTTGGTCATGCTGAATTTATTCAGCATCTCTTTGTCGTTGCAGACAGACCCTGAAACAAGTTCAGGGTGACCTAGTCAGTTCAGAATGATAGCTCTGGCGTGAGAACCTTTTTCAGAAGAACATCATGATCAATTTCACCCTTTGACGCAAAGGCATCAAAAACCGCTTCAATATAATTACGGATATTGCCTAAAAAGAGTGAATTATTGTAAATCATATTTCCATCCTCATCTTTGACACTTGGACGATGATAATCACTTCTGATAAGAGCTCTCAAAGAGAGGATCCATTGGTCTTGAGTCAGTGCTCCTAAACTCATCATCATAAGCGCTTTTACAAATACATAACGATCACCCTGAGATAGAGCCTCAAAATACAAAGTCGCAGCACGCGAACCAAAAAACTTACAAAGCAAATGGAGCGTACTCTCTCTTAAAAAGACGATATGCGCTCTAAGCTGATCTATCTCAATCTTTGAGAACTGCTCAATCAAATCATGACCCAGGCCCGAATCAATCAAGTGCACTGCACATGGGAAAGACTCAAGACGAATTGAAAAATTCTTATCTTTAAGAATTGGCTGCAACCTTGCCAAACTATTGACTAAAGAGAGCATACTTGCTTCAAATACCTCTGATACTCCTACACTCTCTGAATTGAGAAATGCAGTCTGAAACCCTATAAGACCCGTGCATACTGCCGGGTTACTTGATTTAAATTCAGAAAGAACTTTTTGAATTTCCAAGGCTGTTAACCCGGACAATGCCTGCAGCACTTCTGGAGAAAAATCTTCGTCTATCAGTCGAGCTTCTCTTTGGGCAATGTCTTGAACAAACATAGCGAGCGGGCGGTCGTCTCCCTGCATCTGCATTATCTCTTCATCATAAAACAAGTCTTTGAATCGACGATTCAAACAAAAATGATCTTTATAGAATGCAAACAATGAAGGTTCTTCTGAAAAAATGGCTCTCAACTGAGGATTCGCTTTCAAGGTCTCACTTTCAGATACAAATGAATCAAAGGCCTTTTTTCGGGCATTTTGAATTGTCATTAAGTGACCATATAAAGCCTCAACCCTTATCTCACCGTCTCTCCAAAATTGAGAAAACAGAAGCGATCCTCGTTCTTCTCTCAGATCCTGCTCCAAATTATACGGTAGAGAATACATAAAGATAAAGTCAAAAAGCCCATTCAAAACTTGCATAGAGCTTTTTAAATCAGGAAACTGTTCCAATTTTGCACAAAGATCTTCAAAAATTTTATTTAAATTCCTATCCAGCTCTGTCTCCTCCCTCAATAGAGGCAACAGCCCAAATAAATCCGCCAGCTCAGTCAAATCACAGGAAACATGGCCTTTCTGAACAGCTCTCACAAAGGCATCTGTCATTGTTGACAAAGAAAGACTCAGCCGATGATCTCTTTCATACTGAACGCGCCATGTCTCAAAATTGATATGCCCCGCTTTATAAAGTCTGATGAAATTTCTTAGATATTTGATTCCATCTAACATTCCAGTATGTCCATTATCATCTTGAAGACAAACCCTCATAAAAATATCAAAATTAAAACCAGGAAGCTGCATCAATGTGTTACGCAAAGTCTTAAAATCTTGTTTCTTTATATTGTGTTCAGCAGAAATATTATCAGAGTCATATACGGCAAAAATCTCATTGATTTTCTGATAAGAGTAAAGACAACCCACAGGATCCTTTTGTACAGCTGGAAAGCCCGCCACTTCTCTCATCCATTTTTCACAATCTCCAAAATTCGTATTATTCATCAACCGGTCAGGCAGACAGAGCACCAAAAAGCTTTTTAAAGCATCAAAACTGATATGATTCATTAATGTATCTAATACAAGTATTGGCTGATACTGAGCACATAATGCCTGAAATGCAGAAAAAGTATAACTCTCATCCGTTTCCAGCTTAAAATTATTAGTTTGGGGAAGACCTCCATGCATTAAAACATAAAACCACTTACTTATTGCCTCATGAACAGTGGTCTGGTATTGACCAGACTCAACACCCCGCAGTACATGCCTTTCTCCAATAGGCACTAAATGGACATGATGCGTATTTTGAGTAACCGCTCCAGATGCCAACTTTGTTCGAACAAACAAAGTTGTTGGCACAAATTGAAAAGGAAATGGCAAAAGAATTCTTTTGTAAAATGTAGCTGCTCTTTTTGGATCTGTGATAATGTTATAAAAACCTTTCGAGACCTCAGAGGTTCGTACAATGTCTGATCCTGAAAAATCTTGTCCTATGATATGCTCTGCAAGAGTCCCGGTTTGAAAAACACCTAATAAGCTTATGGTATATGTCATTTGTCTAATCCTTTTAAATTAAATAATCAAAACATAGATTAACTTATATGCTAATTAATAATAAAAATCAATGCTTATTTTTAACCTATCTTTTAAAACCCCCGCTCAAATCAAGGCCTCAAATTATACCAAGCCTCAGATTAAATCAGACGAATGGATTTAAAAGTGAGGCTGCGAAAGCCTATATAAATTAGGTGCGCAAAGCCGAATCTTGAAAAATCCGTTTGGATCATTTAAAAATGGGGCTTTGTATAATAAATCTTTTATTATTGAATAGATTATGCTATAAATTCAGTCATTCTATTTCAATATCGAAGAATATCAGGAAGCCTCATGGAAATTTTTCTTCATCACGATGACTTGCCAGACACAATCGCTTTCAAAGGACCCGTTGCAATTGATACCGAAACAATGGGACTAAACCACCACCGTGATCGTCTTTGTCTCGTTCAGCTCTCTTTTGGCAATGGCATTTGTCATCTTGTGAAATTCTCAGCCAAAAGCACCTACGATTGCCCAAGGCTCAAAGCGCTCTTGACTGATCCGAAGATTGAAAAGATTTTTCATTTTGCACGCTTTGATATAGGCGTTCTCAAAGCCTACCTCAATATCGACTGTACACCTATTTTTTGTACAAAAATTGCCTCACGTCTTGTTAGAACTTATACAGATAAACATGGCCTTAAAGATCTTTGTCGTGACCTTCTGGGCATCGAGCTCTCGAAACAACAGCAAAGCTCTGATTGGGGCGCTGCTGACTTATCCAAAGATCAGCTCGCTTATGCCGCATCTGATGTGCTTTACCTCCATGAGCTCAAAGAGAAACTTGAAACTCTGCTTAAGCGAGAAAATCGTTTGGAGCTTTCTCAAAAACTTTTCTCATTCCTGCCAGTCAGGGCTGAGCTCGATTATCTTGGGTGGGAAGATCAAGATCTTTTCTCACATTCTTAATTAGTCTATTTATATGGCGATCAAGCCGTCCATTTCGAAAGGAAAATACGATGTCAACCACAGTTCAACTCAGAGAATATCAGCTGCCTACACCGCTTGATTCTGCTTGCTCTGTTTTAAGAAGTGAGGCAGATGCTCTCATGGCCTTGGCTCAATCTTTGGGTGATGATTTTGAACAAGCCGTCTATACGCTTGAGACCAAAAAAGGGAAAGTCGTTGTAACTGGCATTGGCAAAAGTGGTCATATCGCACGCAAGATTTCATCAACATTCGCCTCAACCGGCACACATTCGATCTATGTTCATCCAGCTGAAGCAAGTCATGGTGATCTTGGGATGATTGGCAAAGATGATGCTGTCCTTGCTCTCTCTAATTCTGGGAATACAAAAGAATTATCAGATATCATCCATTATTGCCGTCGTTTTTCAATTCCGCTCATTGGCATGACATCAGATGCAAATTCATTTTTAGCCCAACATGCAGACGTTGTTTTAAAATTACCACAGATCCCTGAAGCCTGTCCTATGCGTCTTGCGCCGACAACATCAACAACCATGATGCTTGCATTAGGCGATGCGCTTGCCGTTGTTTTGCTTGAAAGACAAGATTTTTCAACACAAGATTTCAAACTCTATCACCCTGGCGGCCAGCTCGGTCATGCGCTCTTAAAAGTTGAAGATTTAATGCATAGCCTTGAAGAGGCTCCTCTTGTTTCAATGGAAGAAGAAATGTCTGATCTTTTGATTGAAATGAGCTCAAAGAATTTTGGCTGTGTTGGCGTCATCAATGATTCTGGCGCTCTCTTAGGTATTATTACTGATGGCGATTTACGCAGACACATCCATCGTGATTTACTCAAAGCAAAAGCAACTGACGTGATGACTCCTTCTCCTAAAACCATTGGCAAAGATGCACTTGTTGCAGAAGCCATGGCTCTGATGAACAATTTTAAAATCACTGCTCTTTTTGTCACTGATAAAGATAAGCCTGTTGGCATTTTACATATTCACGACTGCCTTAGAATGGAACGCCAATCTAAAGAATAGTCTCGATTTTTATTTGGATTTTTAGCATGAAAAAATTATACGACGAACAAAACTCTTATTACCGAAAAGCAAAGCGATTCAAAGTGCTGATGTTTTGTCTCGTTGCCTTTATTTTGGTCGGCCTTATTGCAATCCAGCAATTTTATCAAATGAAACCTGCAGTCATTACAACGGCAACACAAGAAAATAAAATGGTTGAGCCTCATTATTTTGGTCTTGATGAAAAAGATCGTCCTTTTGAGATTACCGCTCAAGAAGCTGTTCAATCGCCCGATAATGTCAATGTATATAATCTTAAAAACCCAGAAGCCTATGTAAACCTCGGCCAAGGCAAATGGACAAAAATTAAAGCGAATAAGGGTGTTTTTAATCAAGGGACCAAATATCTCGTCCTTGAAGAAGATGTTGGCCTTTACAGAGATGATGGCCAAGAATTTCATACAGCAGAAGCCAATATCGATTTCAATATCGGAAAAGTCTTCGGCAATAAAAATGTTGAAGGCAATGGCCCAAAAGGAAAAATGAGCTCTAAGGGTTTCGAAGTTCTCGATTATGGTCAGCGTTACATTTTCAATGGCCGAACAAAACTCCTCCTTCCTTTAAACACAATCAAAACAGGCCAATCATCGAAAGGATAAAATGGAACAAAAAAGTGAGATTGCCGCTCTAAATCGACCTCCTCTTTTGACCGAGTGGCGCCTTTCTCTTTTTTTCATTTTCTTTTTAGCCACTCTTCCTTCAAATCAAAGTCTCGCCTTGCTGGATTTAAAAAAAACAAATGATGATGTTGAAATCACAGCTGATGAATTTGTTGAATGGTCAAAAGCAGACTCTCTTTACGAGGCCAAAGGCAAGGCAATTGCAAAACAAGCTGACAGTGAAATTCAAGCGGATAGTCTCAAAATTCTCTACCGCATGGAAAAAAACAATCGCATCATGTCTCGCATGGATGCAACAGGAAATGTTATCCTTGTATCCAAAGAAGCCAGAGCCTCAGGTGATCTTTTGGTTTACCATCTTGAAACAGGCATTGCTGTTTTAACAGGCACACAGCTTAAGCTGACAAGCCCCGAGTACGTTATCACAGCACGTGATAGCTTCACCTTTTTTGACAATGAAAACAAAGCACACATTAAGGGCTTGGCCAAAGCAACGTACCATGAATCAACAATTGAAAGTGATGAGATACTCGCGTGGTTTCACACACTCAAAACAAATGAAGCACAGCAATCTCTGAAAGAGGCCGAAGCGCATGGCCATGTTAAAATCACGACACCAAACGACATTGCTTATGGAGACAAGGCTTATTACAATGGCCAGAGTGAAAAAGCGATTCTCACTGGCAATGTGCGCATCACAAGGGCTAAAAGTGATATTTTAGGCTCGAAAGCAGAGATTGATTTAAAAACAGGCATCAGCAAAATGCTAAGCTCTACAGAAACGACCTCTGGAACTCAAGGACGCGTCCGCGGCGTGATTAGGGTTGATTGAAAACCAAGCATCTAGGTAGTGTCGACATTTAATTTTTTTTATGATATACTGAACTTCTAATAATAAGAAAAGGAGTTGAAAGTTGTATGATTTAAGGGATGACCAATGGGAAGCAATTAAGGATAGCCTCCCAGGA
>JAGPBS010000031.1 GCA_018063245.1 Alphaproteobacteria bacterium
AATGCCAATGTGTGTTAAAGCAAAAATCAAAATAGCAAAAAGACTGTTTATCTCAAAGGTGGAATTTAAAATCTGTGCTTCTGCACTGAATGTAATTGCTTTTAAATAGAGGCTTAAAAAGAGGATACAGAGCCAAAAAGTAGGCACTGAGATTGAGAGTAATGTAAAGGCATTGATGATTTTTGATAAAAAAGATTCTCTGTATAGAGCTGCTAAAATGGAAAGGCCATATGAACAAGAAAGCGTAACAGCAAGCCCGATCATGACAAGGAAAAAACTATTTTTAAGAGCAGGGAAAAGAATAGTTGCCACAGGTCTGTTAAACAGAAAAGACCAGCCAAAATCACCCTGTAGTAATTTTGTCACCCAATCTATAAATTGTTCATAAAAGTATAAAAAATGAGAATCAGGTGTAGCACTTGAACTGAGCCCCATTGATGCTGCGTAAAAGGGATCACCTGGCATAAAATAGAGAAGTAGAAACAAACACAAGACTGTGATGAAGCAAGTGAAACAGAATTCAATAACTTTAGTGATTAGGAAACTCATTGATGATGAACCCGCAAGAGAGGTATCCAATTTATTCTGTGAAAAACCACTTTTCAACAAAAAAGCTCTCTGGATAATAATGAGGGTTCACAGTGATTCCTTCAAGTCTTTTTTTGCGAATTTCTGTCTTGACTGGGTGAAATAAAGGAATAAATGGAACTTCATCGGCAAGTGATTCTTCAAGCTCAGACCATAAAATCTTTTCATTATTTTCATTTTGTGACTGTTCTAATTTCTGGAGTAGATTGTCAATATTGGCATTTGCAAGGCCCATATAATTGTAGCCTGTGTATTGATTTATTTCGTTTGGAATGCTCTTTGATGAAAACATTGAACTCGGAATATAGTGTGGTGTTTTAGGCCAACCGATGAAAAGCAAATGATCAAATCGTCTTTCCTTTAAAGTTTGTCCAAAAAATGTTCTGTGAGGCTCTGTTGTGATTTTGATATCAATGCCTACTTCCCCCCACATGCTTTGTAGAATCTGGGCAATTTGATTTCTAAGACGATTATTTGATTCTAAAACGAGCGTTAACCTTAGCGGTAAGCCGTCTTTTTCATATATTTTGGATTTAGGATTGAAGTTAAAACCTGCAGCCTCAATGAGTTCTTTTGCACCCGCTTGATTCACTTTTGTGATATTTTTTGATATATCAGCGCGTTCAAGAGAGGATAAATACATTTCAGCGATCTCAGCTTTGCTATTTTGAACAACCTGTTTAATTTTTTCGCGATCGATTCCAAGCAAAAGAGCACGGCGCACTCTTTTATCAGCGAGGACCGTGTTTGTTGTGTTGATCATGATCATTTCTTGCCCAAGAGCTGGTGTTGTATCGAGCGTATATGTCTCTTGTAATTGGTTTATGATTGTTTTGATCTGACTATTTTGGAGCCGATTTGATGGAGCGATCAGATCAAATTCATGATTCAGAACATGCATTTCAAGCGCATGCCCATCTTGAATAGATTTCAATGTAATTTTTGAAAATAAAGGATGTTGTTCCGTTTGAGGCCAATATGGATTTGGTTTAAATTCAATGAGTCCATAGGGGCTAAACTGAGAAATGACATAGGGGCCATTGTAGAGGCCAGGCAGAAGAGGGTTTTGATGATAATTCGTTTCTTTCAAATAGAGATCTGGATTTTTTTCAAAAAGAGGTCCTTCAAGATGTGCAGGTAAAATCCAAAAATCACTGAAATCAGCTGCATGAAGGCTGTTTTTGTTTCTGGTAATCTTGATGGTTTGATCTGAGAGAGCCTCAATTGAGATAATATCGTGACGGTAAAAACCTGCATTGGGAAAATCATACCCTTTATATTTTCCAACTTGCCAGGTGAAAATAACATCCTCAGATGTCACCGGTTTGCCATCTCCCCAAAAGTAAGTGCCAAGTGTCAAGATGACCTCAGATTGTCCAGGAGATATTTCCTTGATTGTTTGTGATTCTGTTGTCGGCAAAGATGAGCATAATAGACAGACAAGTTCATTTTTTGAGTTGTAGTTGGTAAGAGGTCTTAGTGCAAATCCTAGTGTATAAAGAGACTCAGTTGTCATGACACTAAGAGGGTAAAATGACTTAGGTAGATTTGAAGTTGCAATATGCAATCTATTCTTATTTTCATCGCCTGCAAAAGAAATGCTTGTTTTTATCAGGAAAAAAAATACAATAACGATGCATAGCAAAAAATTACAAGCTATCGATTTTATAACATAGGAGGCATATTTGCTCATGTTGACACTTTCAAAAAAAATTGGTTTTGCTGTTTTTGTTTCAGCAGCATTCTTTGTATCAAACTCTGCACTGGCGGCCACAAATAAAACAATTGATGATTGGCAATTGGTTTGTGGAGACAAAGATCAAGACGGCAGAGATCATTGTATGATGACTCAGACGATTGTCAACCCAGAAAATAATTTGGGGATTCTGTCTGTTGCCTTGGGCACATATAGAAACAAAACACAACCAAGCATTGCTTTCAATTTACCGCCTCAAATCAATCAGGATAAAGAAATTGTCTTGGTTTTTGATCAAGAAACAACAGGCCATGTTTTTCATGTTAGCAGTTGTGATGGTGTAAAATGTACAGCAGTTAGAGATATGAATGATGGAATGCTCAATTCACTCAAGAATGCGAAAGATGCTACTGTGCATTTTGATGTGAAGGGTGGTGAAAATGTAAAGGTGCATATTTCATTGAAAGGCTTTGAGTCAGCTTACAGACAATTGATTCAAAAATAGAAAATGATAATGAAAAAAAACCGGTGAGAGCCGGTTTTTTTGTGCTAAAATAAAGCTATTGGTACTGCGACTAAGATATAATAAAAAGAAAGAAAATCAAATGATAAAAGCTGGTCATGCCATTATCAAAATCATAGAATCTTATGGAATTCGTCACGGCTTTTGTGTGCCTGGTGAAAGTTTTTTAGAAATTATGGATGGTGCTTATGACTCAAACTCATTTCAGCTTATTCATACACGTCATGAAGGTGGCGCTTCTTTTATGGCTGAAGCCTACGCAAAGCTAACAGGGAAACCTTCCATTTTAATGGTAACGCGTGGTCCAGGGGCTTGTAATGCTTCAATAGGGATTCACACCTCTTTTCAAGATTCAACGCCAATGGTTGTGATTATTGGTGATGTCGCAAGGGAACATCTTGGGCTTGAAGCTTTTCAAGAGATTGATTTTCCAGCTATGTTTACGCCAATTGCTAAAGCTGCGTTTCGTGTGACAGATTCTAAGAGAATTCCTGAATTTATGCATAGAGCTTTTAAGATCGCGACCCAAGGTAGGCCTGGGCCTGTTGTTATTTCAATTCCTGAAGATGTTTTGCGTGAAGACATTCCCTTAAATTCATTGGCGCAGGAGTCTTTATCTCCTGCTGTTTCTGAGAGGTCAACGCTTTTAGGGGCCGATGCTTCACTGATGGATTCGCTTGCACAGCTTTTAGAAAAAGCCAAGCGTCCTCTATGCATTTTGGGAGGTAGTTCCTCTTTCTGGTCAAATGAGCTTGTCACAAAATTGTCAGAGAGATTGAATGATTTGAGCATACCTTTTGCAACTTCTTTTCGTCGGCAAGATTTGATGAATGCAAAATTGTCAAATTATGTTGGAGAACTAGGAACAGGGATCAATCCTGCTTTAAAAGACTATGTCCAGAAGGCGGATCTCGTTTTAGCAATTGGTACAAGGCTTGGTGAGATGCCTAGCCAAGGCTATACTCTCTTTCATGAGGCAAGCTCAGATCAAAAAATTGTTTTTGTCCATCCAGATGTTTTGGGGGCAAGGCCTGCTTTTCAAATAGAGCTCACAATACAGACTCCCATTTCCGATTTTGTTCATGTTTTTCAGAACGTGCCTGTGAAAAACAAATGGGAATCTTGGTGTGTAGAGGGGCATAGTCTTTATGAAAAATGGGCATTGTTTGCCTCAAATGTGCATCTTCCTGAAGGGTTTAACTTAAGTAGAATGTTTCTGACACTAAAAGATGTTCTGCCAGAGAACTGCGTGCTGACAAATGATGCCGGGAATTTCTCAGGCTGGGGACATCGTTTTTTTGATTATGTGCGTCCGCGCCGTCAGTTAGCGCCGGTAAATGGGGCTATGGGATATGCTGTTCCTTCTGCCATTGGTGCAAAATTTGTCGATCCGAAGCGGCCTGTGATTGGTTTTGCGGGAGATGGTGGGTTTTTAATGACAGCTCAGGAACTTGCAACTGCAAAGCAATTTGGGCTCAATCCATTTATTATCGTGATGAATAATAATATGTATGGAACAATCCGAATGCATCAAGAAGCAAGATTTCCGAAACGTGTTTCAGCAACGTCATTAAAGAATCCAGATTTTGTTATGCTGGCTCATTCTTATGGGGCAAATGCAATCCGTTTGACATCAGAGAGAGATTTTTTGCCAATGGTTGAAAAAGGCTTGAGGTCTTCATTTCCTTTTGTGCTGGAGATTCCGCTTTTGCAAGCACAGATTTCAACCAGTCGTAATCTAGCGCTGAGCATGGAATGATACAAATCACTTAAGCAGGTTCTGAGTGTGTTTCGGCCTGTCTTTCTTTTAAATCCTCAATCTGTTGAATGAGAGCTTCGATTTGCTGTTCTTGCTTTGCGAGTGTTTCTTTAAGCTGCGTTCTTCTCTCTTTTAGCTTTGATATTTTATTCTCAAGCAAGGTAAAAGGTGTGTGTTGCTCTGATGTGCTGGTGTTTTGAGCTTTGCTTATATGTGCAAGACTTTGCTGATAATTTATGTTTGATAGAATCGCTTCAATTTCTGTGAGTCGTTTTTGTTTTTCAGCGATTGCATCATTCGAAAGCGTTCTTTCTAACAGATTGATTTCATAATAATGATTCAAAAAAGGAAGCCCAATCAATAGAAGGAAAGTTACTGATAAAACAATGGTAAGGAGTTTGGCTGTCATTGGAGAGGGCATTTGTTGTGTAAACATGGTTTTCCTTATCGCGTTTTTGTGATGTTGATGAACCCTTTTTCTGGTTCGTTTTCAAGGGGTGATTGATTGTTTAAGTCTCTTTGCAGATTCTGCACTTCTTTTTGTAAAAAGGAAATTTGTGCCTCGGCAAGGTCCTGCACATGCTGCAAATTGTCTTGTATCATGTCATTGATGCGTGTTGGCAAATCTTGGATCAAATCAACTAGCGCTTGATCTACATGATGATCTTCATTGTGAAATGATGTGCCGTCATTTCTGTAGAGACTTGGGGTTAGAATGGTCTCCAACCTTAAAAGCAAAGATGATTGGATAAAAGTGATAATATAACTTCTGATTGCGAGAAGAAAGGCATAGAGGCAACTTAGAATGATGGGGAAAAGGTAAGGGCCAGATTCATTGATAAAAAGGCTAAATGCATTGGCGCGGCTTGGATCTTGACCAATTTGTGTTTGCCCTGCAATTGCTTCTAAGATTTGAAAATGATTGATTGTGAGGAGAAAAACACTGGCAATAAGACCCGATAGGAGAATGAGCCATTCTGTCGTTTTAAGGCTTCTCATCTGTTCATCTAAGTAGTATGAGATCTTGTTCAAGATAGCCTGTATATCAAAAAAGCTAAGAGACAGATCGAATTCATCCGTGTTTTTGTCTTTCTTTAACTTGGAAATCAGATAGGTTGATAAAGTAGCGAGCTCTTTTGGTCTTTTGTTCGTTAAAACACCATTTTTTAAATGCATCAACCATTGCTGATACTCAGCCATTTTGTGTAAGGCAAAAGAACTGTGAACGAGAGCAAGTGCGAAAAATACTGTAATGGAAAGATTGATAGGCAATTCAGCGAAGAACATATCCGATAAAAGTGGGGCGTAGTAATCCCCAGTGGTCATAATCAGAGCAGCACAAATGGCCAATGCAAGAGGGAGAATATATTTCATGGATATCGATCCTTTTTGTTTTTATGTGAAAAAGTATTTCACTTTTTTGTCTGATGTGAAATGATTTTCTTGTAAAATATGAAGTTCTCACTCAATATAAAAACTTAATATAAATGATGAAGTTAAGGACTCACAATGCGCATTTTATTTTTAGGAGATATCGTTGGCAGATCAGGTAGGGACGCCGTTATTCAAAAAATGCCCCAGTTAAAAGAAAAATATGCTCCAGATGTCACGATCGTCAATGCTGAAAATGCAGCCGGAGGCTTCGGGATTAATGCTGAAATTGCGAAAAGCCTATTTGCTATTGGTGTTGATTGCCTCACAACGGGGAATCACATATGGGATCAAAAAGAGGCGATGTCTTATATTTCCCAGGAAAAGCGTCTCTTAAGGCCTATGAATTTTCCGCCAGGAACGCCTGGGTTTGGATCATACTTGCTTGAAACCTCTAAAGGGAAAAAGGTTCTTGTCGTCAATTTGATGGCGCGCTTATTTATGGATCCGGTTGATTGTCCGTTTCAGGCGATTCAAAATTTGCTGACGCGTTATAGTCTAGGCTCATCAGTGGATGCGATTTTCATTGATTTCCACGGAGAGACAAGCAGTGAGAAAATGTCATTTGGCCATTTTGTGGATGGAAAAGTCTCTGCAGTCGTTGGAACGCACACGCATATTCCAACAAGCGATCTTCGTATTTTAGAAAAAAGAACAGCCTATCAAACAGATGCAGGCATGTGCGGTGATTATAATAGTGTGATTGGCATGGAAAAAACAACGCCTGTTCAAAAGTTTGTGACCAAAATGCCAGGTCCGAAAATGACACCAGCGATGGGCGAGGCGACCCTTTGTGGTTCAATCATCGATTTGGATGATGAAGGCCTTGCGGTCTCTGTTCAGCAATTGATTTTAGGACCTCATTTGGCAGAGAGAGGCTAGAAGAAGATCTAGCTTTTTGAATTATGTCTATGGTAATATATGAAAAAATTGATCGTCAGAAAGGATTGAAGGACTCACATGGCAGGACATTCCCAGTTTAAAAATATTATGCATCGTAAGGGTGCTCAAGATCAAAAAAGAGCCAAAACTTTCAACAAGATTTCACGTGAAATTATTGTATCAGCCAAGTCTGGTATGCCTGATCCGGCCTTTAACCCAAGGTTAAGAGCAGCAATCCAGAGCGCACGTGCAGCAAACATGCCGAAAGATCGTGTTGAAAAAGCAATTAAAGTGGCAACGCAAGGTGTTGGTGGTGACAATTACGAAGCCATTCGCTATGAAGGCTATGGTCCAGGTGGTATTGCCGTTATTGTAGAAGCTTTGACTGACAATAAAAACCGCACAGCGGCTGATGTGCGTGCTGCTTTTAATAAGAGTGGTGGATCATTGGGTGAAACCAATTCTGTCAGCTTTATGTTTGATAATTGCGGTTTGATCATTTATGAGAAATCAAAAGTCAATCTTGATACATTATTTGAAAAAGCGCTTGAAGCAGGTGCGGATGATGTGAAAGAGGAAGGCGATGTTGCAGAAGTGATCATGTCTCGCGAAAATTTTGGCGATGTGCGCGAGCTGTTGGAAAAGGAATTAGGAGAGCCACAAGAGGCAAGCCTCACATGGCGTCCCCATAATTTGATTTCTGTTGATGAAGATACAGCAAGAACGCTCCTAAAATTGATCGATACACTTGAAGACAATGATGATGTGCAAACTGTCTTCTCAAATTTTGAAGTGTCTGAAGAGCTCATGGAGAAGTTAACGGCATAATTTTTCTAACCGAAAGGAGAAAAATGGTTCGCATTATTGGCTTAGATCCTGGCTTGCGCAAAACAGGATGGGGTATTATAGAAGCTGAAGGCTCCACTTTGAAGTATGTGGCCCATGGGCTTGTGACCTCTGATTCTGAAAAAGACATGGCGGCAAGACTTGTTGAGTTACAAGAAGGGCTCTTTGACATTTTGATGGCCTATAAGCCAGATGAAGCTGCGATTGAGCAGGTTTTTATGAATAAAAATCCAGTATCGACTTTAAAACTTGGGATGGCACGAGGTGTTATTATGTTTGCACCTGCCAAAGAAGGCCTTTCTGTGGCTGAATATCCAGCAAATCTGGTGAAGAAGTCGATTGTAGGAACGGGCCATGCCGAAAAGGCCCAAGTGATTGCGATGGTGAATATGCTTTTGCCAATGGCGCGCGTGTCTCAAGAGGATGCTGCAGATGCTTTAGCCATTGCGATTTGCCATGCCCATCACAGACAAACAGCTAATTTAATTGGTGGAACCATGGCAGGGGCCTGGCAAGGCGCTCCCAAAAGAAAAGCACGGATGAAGGGTTTTTAGGTCTGGTTTGTTTATTTATAAAGACAAAATATACAATTGTCATATTGTAAGCATCAAGAAATTCATTGATGAAAGATAAAAGCGCCTTGTGAGCGTATTGGGATGCCATTGATGCGAATTGAAAATGCGAATGAGCTTAATTTGCTATTGAATAAGACGTCAAATAAAGTTTTTTTTGAAAGTTGAATTTTTAGGTTGAAACTTGGCGAATCGTGCTGTATAAATTATAAATTCATTTTGCTACGATAGGAAAGCCTTATGACACATCCCGCTGAATTTGTAAAACAGGTTAAAAGCGAAGTTAAAAAAGTAACTTGGCCTTCTCGGAAGGAAACAATGATGACAACTGTTATGGTTTTCATTATGGTTTTGCTTTCATCTATATTCTTTTTGGTTGTGGATCAGTTCTTTTCCTTTGGTGTTAAGTTTTTACTAGGAGTTGGGGGTTAACAGATGACAGCCCGTTGGTATGTTGTACAATGTCATTCAGGTTCTGAAAAAAAAGTCGCTCAATCGATTCGTGAGAAGGCTGAAACAGAAGGCTTGAAAGATAGTTTTGAAGAAATTTTGGTTCCATCACATGAAGTGGTGGAAGTTCGCCGTGGAAAAAAAGTTCAAACAGAGCGTAATTTCTACCCAGGATATATATTAGTGAAAATGTCAATGTCAGACACAGTTTGGCATATGGTTAAAAATATTTCACGCGTTTCAGGCTTTTTGGGCGGCTCAGGTAAGCCTGTTCCCATGAGTGAGAAAGAAGTTGTGAAAATCATGTCACAAGTGAAGGATGGCGTTGAAAAAATCCGTCCAACAATCTTGTTTGATGTGGGTGAAGAAGTTCGCGTGTCAGATGGTCCTTTTGCTTCCTTTAACGGAATTGTTGAAGAAGTAGACCTCGATAAAGCACGCTTAAAGGTCTCGGTGTCGATTTTTGGTCGAGCAACACCAGTAGAGCTTGACTTTAGTCAAGTAGAGAAGGTATAATACCCTTCGCGTCGTGGGAGGCTAGGTTCTGTTTTGAAAGAAATAGAGCGGATCCGAACCACTAACTCTTAGTTAAAAGAAAGGTTTAAGAGGATAAAATGGCAAAGAAAATAACCGGATATATTAAATTGCAGGTTCCATCAGGGGCTGCAAATCCATCTCCACCAATTGGTCCAGCTCTTGGTCAACAAGGCTTGAACATTATGGAATTCTGTAAAGCTTTTAATGCAAAAACACAAGAAATGGAAAAAAATATTCCACTTCCAGTTGTGATTACAGTTTACCAAGATCGTACATTTACATTCATTATCAAGACACCTCCTGTCAGCTATTGGGTGAAAAAAGAAGCAAAATTAGCAAAGGGGTCACAGACACCTGGTCGTGGTTTTGCTGGTAAAATCACCAAAGCGCAAGTGAAAAAAATTGCGGAAACAAAAATGGTTGATATGAATTCTGTTGATGTTGAAGGCGCAATGCAAATGATCGAAGGATCAGCGCGTTCAATGGGTATTGAAGTTGTGGAGTGATTGAAAGATGGTAAAATTAGCAAAAAACATGAAGACAAAACTTCAGCTCGTTGATAAAGATAAGCTCTATGATTTAGCTGAAGCGTTAGAAATCGCAAAGAAATGCGCAACATCAAAATTTGATGAAACACTTGAAATTGCTATGAACTTGGGTATTGATCCAAGGCATGCAGACCAAGCTGTTCGCGGAATGGTTGACTTACCAGCAGGTACAGGTAAAGACATTCGTGTTGCTGTTTTTGCAAAAGGCGATAAAGCTGAAGAAGCAAAAGCTGCAGGCGCAGAATTTGTTGGTGCTGACGATCTAGCAGATTTGATTCTTGCGGGTAAAGTTGATTTTGATCGATGCATTGCAACACCAGACATGATGGTTGTTGTTGGTAAATTAGGTAAAGTGTTGGGTCCGAAAGGCTTGATGCCAAATCCTAAATTAGGAACAGTAACGCCAAATGTCGTTGCAGCTGTAAAATCAGCAAAGTCAGGTTCTATTGAATTTAGAGCTGAAAAAGCTGGTATTATTCATGCAGGTATTGGTAAATGCTCGTTTGATCAAGATGCTTTGATGAAAAACGTTAAAGCTTTTGTGAATGCAATTGTAAAAGCAAAACCAACAGGCGCAAAAGGTGTTTACTTACGTAAAATTACCTTATCCTCAACAATGGGGCCTGGTTTAAAGCTTGATATCGCTAAATTAACAGCGGAATTGGCTTAAGGTTGAGTTTTTAAAGTTTTGGAAGAAGGGTTATGCTCTTCTTCCAATTTCTGTCCGAGATTGTGGGTGGTGTTTGTTTTGTGATTCTGTTGAAAAACAAAACAAAGATCTTAATTTCCAACATGAGGCAGGAGAGAGAATTTCTAAGAATAAGTATCCTTATTCGGAAGATATTTTTCTCCTGGGACAGGGTTCTAGGAGCCTAAAACCCCTTACAGGGATTTAGGGTAATATTAACCTGAATAGGGAAGAATATTTCGATATTTTTCTTTGTTCAACAACGAAACGGAGACATTCTCGTGGATCGTACACAAAAAGAGCAAGCCGTTCAGGAACTCAATGCAGATTTGGCAACAAAAGCACAAATCGTTTTGGTTCTCGAGCAAACAGGTTTGACTGTAGCCGAATCAACAGAACTTAGACGCTCAATGTCTGGTGCTGGTGCAAGGTTTAAAGTTGTGAAGAATACACTTGCGTCTCTTGCGATTGTTGGAACACCATTTGAAAATCTGAAGGACCTTTTAAAGGGGCCGACAATTTTAGCATATTCTGCTGATCCTGTCGCACCTGCAAAAGTTGCTAACGATTTTGCAAAGAAGAATGACAAGTTAAAAGTCATGGGTGGATCCTTTAATGGTAAGCTTTTAGCTGAACAAGATGTCAGCTATCTAGCTAAATTGCCATCATTGGATCAGTTGCGCTCAACATTGATTGCAATGATTCAAACCCCTGGTACCCGCATTGCGGGCGTTCTTCAAGCACCAGCCGGTCAATTGGCTCGTGTTTGTGGTGCCTATGGTTCCAAATCGTAAAACGTAAAGTGTGAATGTTAACTAACGAATCTATCTAATCTAAGGAGATATAAAGATGACTGATATTCAAAAAATTGCTGAAGATCTATCAAAACTAACAGTTATGGAAGCGGCTGAACTTTCTAAGCTTCTCGAAGAAAAATGGGGCGTATCTGCTGCTGCTCCAGTTGCTGTTGCTGCAGCTCCTGCTGCTGGTGGCGGTGAAGCTGCTGAAGCAAAAGACTCATTCGATGTGATTCTTGCTGCTGCAGGCGAAAAGAAAATTGAAGTGATTAAAGTTGTTCGCGAAATCACAGCTCTCGGTCTTAAAGAAGCAAAAGACCTCGTTGAAGCTGCTCCAAAACCAGTTAAAGAAGGAGCAACAAAAGACGAAGCTGAGAAAATCAAGAAAAAACTTGAAGAAGCAGGCGCAAAAGTCGACCTTAAGTAAGGTTAATTTTGGGGTGGCCTTGTCAATCTACGGATTGATAAGGCCATTTCTTTTGTTGATTATTTATAATGAACTAATTTTTTCGGTTAATAATTAAGCGATAAAATTAGAGATTATGAGATTCGTATTGTGGTATATAAAGTTGAATTTGAACTTTTTTTAAAAAAAAGAGTGAAAATTTATAAAAAATGACTAGAATCTAGTTGATTAACTTTATGTGATTGGATACAATACGTGATTACAATCATTAAAGGAGTATTCAGACAGACCTTATTAACCAAGTGAGGATGTTAGAGTGCTGCTTGAATTTGTTTATCAGTTAGGTGAAAAACTAATTGAAATTTGCAAGAACTTAGGTAGATTAGGAACTATCCTTGTTTATTTAAGATGTCAAACTATAAAATAAAGGTGTTAGAAACTCAAAGTTGTAAAATCAAACTGGAAAATGTGATCAGATTTTATGTTCTTTCTTTTAGCGAGTAAAGTTGGAGCCAATCAGGAGCAAATAGAGTTGATACACTTTGAAAAAAGCCCTAAAAATAGAGACAATCTTGTTTCGTGAGTGATACCTTAGTTGTGGTGTATGAAGAATATTGGTGGAATATAACTTAAAGAGGGGCATAGATGGCCAAGTCATTTACAGGTCGTAAGCGTATTCGTAGTAGCTTTGAACGAATTAAAGAAATTATCAAAATTCCAAATCTGATTGAAGTTCAGAGACAGTCATATGAGGGGTTTTTACAGTTAAATGTGCCACCAGAAAAAAGGCAAAATTTAGGTCTACAAGAAGTATTTAAATCAGTCTACCCAGTGAAAGATTTCGCGGGTAAGGCTGTATTGGACTTTGTCAAATATGAATTTGAAAAGCCAAAGTATGACATTGAAGAGTGTCAACAGCAAGATATGACATTTGCATCACCGCTCAAAGTGACATTACGCTTGAGTGTTTTTGACATTGATGAAGAAACAGGTCTTAAATCCTTAAGAGATATCAAAGAGCAAGACGTCTATATGGGCGATATTCCTTTGATGACAGATAAAGGTACCTTCGTTATTAATGGATCAGAACGTGTTATCGTCTCTCAAATGCATAGATCGCCAGGTGTCTTCTTTGCGCATGATAGAGGTAAAACACATGTGTCAGGTAAACTTTTGTTTGCAGCGCGTATTATTCCATACAGAGGCTCATGGATTGACTTTGAATTTGATGCGCGTGATATTCTTTATGTCCGTATTGACCGTCGTCGTAAATTGCCAGCATCGACCTTATTGATGGCACTTGATAACCAGGCAACAGAAGCTCTACGTGAGAAGAAAAAGAACAAAGCTTTGTCTGCTTATGAAACAGTTGGTATGTCGAGAGAAGAAATACTGTCTCATTTCTATGATACAAGTGTTTATAAAAAGAGTAAAAAAGGGTGGGTTACACCTTTTAGTCCAGAGCGTCTGAAAGGGCAAAAGCTTGTTAATGATCTGATTGATGCATCAACAGGCGATGTTTTGTTAGAAGCAGGGCAAAAAATCACACCAAGACAGCTTAAAAAATTAGCTGAAGAAAAGGTAAAAGACATTCTTGTGTCTGATTCTGAAATGGTCGGTCTTTATCTTGCAGAAGACATCATCAATGAATCAACAGGTGAAGTTTGGCTTGAAGCAGGTGATGAAATCACAAAAGAAAGCCTTGTTCTTCTTGACAAGGAAAATTGCAAAGAAATCAGAGTTCTCTACATTGATCATATCAATGTTGGTCCATATATGCGTAATACGCTTGCAATTGACAAAAACAATACAAGAGAAGAAGCTCTCATCGATATCTATCGTGTGATGCGTCCAGGTGAGCCTCCAACATTGGAATCAGCTGAAGCTCTCTTT
Organism: Alphaproteobacteria bacterium; assembly: GCA_018063245.1. Taxonomy (NCBI): domain Bacteria; kingdom Pseudomonadati; phylum Pseudomonadota; class Alphaproteobacteria; species Alphaproteobacteria bacterium. The sequence goes on from JAGPBS010000031.1 coordinate 13,617, forward strand.
AAATCATTGTTCTTTGATGCTGAGCGTTATGATTTATCAGCTGTTGGTCGTGTAAAGATGAATGAACGTCTTGATTTTGAAGCTGATGATTCAATTAGAACATTGCGTAAAATGGATATTATCGCGATTCTTAAAATTCTCCATGAGTTAAAAGACGGTCGTGGTGAGGTTGATGATATTGACCACTTGAGCAATCGTCGTGTTCGTTCAGTTGGTGAATTGATGGAAAATCAGTATCGCTTAGGTCTTCTTCGTATGGAGCGTGCAACACGTGAACGGATGAGTTCTGTTGAGATTGATACTGTGATGCCGCATGATCTGATTAATGCTAAACCAGCGGCAGCTGTTGTGCGCGAGTTCTTTGGAACATCGCAATTGTCTCAGTTTATGGATCAAGTGAATCCACTTTCTGAAATTACACACAAACGTCGTATGTCAGCATTGGGCCCAGGAGGTCTAACGCGTGAACGTGCAGGTTTTGAAGTTCGTGACGTTCACCCAACTCACTATGGCCGGATCTGTCCAATTGAGACTCCTGAGGGGCCAAACATTGGTTTGATCAACTCTCTATCGACTTTTGCGCGTGTGAATCAGTATGGATTTATTGAAAGCCCGTATCGTAAAGTTGAAAATGGTAAAGTTTCAAGTGAAGTTGTCTATTTATCAGCGATGCAAGAGAGCAAATATACAATTGCTCAGGCGAATGCAAAGTTAGATAAAACAGGTAAATTCGTTGAAGAGCTTGTGACTTGTCGTGAGAATGCTGAATATGTGATGAAGCGTCCTGAAGACATTCAACTCATTGACGTATCGCCAAAGCAAATTGTATCTGTTGCGGCCTCTTTGATTCCGTTCTTAGAGAACGACGATGCGAACCGTGCGTTGATGGGTTCAAACATGCAACGTCAGGCAGTACCTCTCATTAAAACAGATGCACCACTCGTTGGTACAGGTATGGAAGCAACAGTTGCTCAAGATTCTGGGGTATCAGTTGTTGCCCGTAGATCTGGTGTAGTTGATCAGATTGATGCCTCACGTATCGTGATTCGTGCAACAGATGATGTTGATTCATCAACACCAGTTGTTGATATCTATAATCTGCGTAAGTTCCAAAGATCGAACCAAAGCACCTGTATCAATCAAAAGCCAGTTGTTAAAGTTGGTGATTTGATTGAAAAAGGCGATATTATTGCTGATGGTCCTTCAACAGATCTTGGTGAATTGGCTCTTGGACGCAACGTTCTTGTCGCTTTTATGCCTTGGAATGGTTATAACTTTGAGGATTCAATTCTGATTTCAGAAAGAATTGTGAAAGATGACGTCTTTACATCAATTCATATTGAAGAATTTGAAGCGGCAGCAAGAGATACGAAACTAGGACAAGAAGAAATCACGCGCGATATTCCGAATGTGGGTGAAGAAGGTCTTAGAATTCTCGATGAAGCAGGTATTGTTTACATTGGTGCTAAAGTAAACCCGGGCGATATTCTGGTTGGTAAAGTAACACCAAAAGGTGAAAGCCCAATGACACCAGAAGAAAAGCTATTACGTGCTATTTTTGGTGAAAAAGCATCAGATGTGCGTGATACAAGTCTTCGCTTGCCACCTGGTGTATCTGGAACGGTTGTAGAAGTTCGCGTTTATTCACGTCGTGGTATTGAAAAAGATGAACGTTCAGTTGCAATCGAAAGAGCACAGATTGAACGCTTGTCAAAAGATAGAGACGATGAAAGAGCTATTCTTGAACGTGGTTATTTTAATCGCTTGAAAGATATGATCTTGGGACAAAAAGTTATTTCTGGACCTAAGGGTGTGAAAAAAGGTGCATTGATCAATGATGACCTTTTGGCTGAGTACACTCCAGGACAGTGGCGTCAGATTGTTGTTGATAATGAAAATCTCATGAAAAATATTGAAGCTGCATCAGCAGTGTTTGATAAGAGTATTGAGGCTCTCAAAGCAAGATTTGAAGACAAGGTTGAAAAAATTCAACGTGGTGATGAATTGCCTCCAGGCGTGATGAAAATGGTTAAAGTTTTCGTTGCGGTGAAGAGAAAATTACAACCAGGTGATAAAATGGCGGGACGTCACGGAAATAAAGGTGTGGTCTCTAAAATTATCCCAGTTGAAGATATGCCATATCTTGATGATGGAACGCCGGTTGACTTGGTTCTCAATCCTCTTGGTGTGCCGAGCCGTATGAACGTGGGTCAGATTCTTGAAACACACTTAGGTTGGGCTTCAGCAGGTCTAGGAAGACAGATCTCACAAGTTCTAACAAATCTTGAAAACCAAGGTGTTAAGGCGCTAACTGCTGATAATTCTACGCATGCTAAAGCTGATACAAAAGAACTAAAAGCCAAATTGAAAGATATTTACGGTGATGATGTTTATAAAAATGACATTGAGAACCTCAATAACTCTGAATTGTTTGAGTTGGCTGGAAATCTTTGCAAGGGTGTACCGTTCGCATCTCCTGTATTTGATGGTGCTAAAGAGGAAGATATCGTTAAGATGCTTGATAAAGCAGGGCTTGATCGTTCAGGTCAGGTAACCTTGATTGACGGTAGAACAGGTGAAACATTTGATCGTAAAGTAACCGTTGGTTATATTTATATGCTCAAATTGGCTCACATGGTTGATGATAAAATTCACGCACGATCAATTGGTCCTTATTCTCTTGTTACGCAGCAACCTCTTGGTGGTAAAGCTCAGTTCGGTGGACAGCGTTTCGGTGAGATGGAAGTTTGGGCACTTGAAGCTTATGGTGCAGCTTATACACTTCAAGAAATGCTTACATTTAAATCGGATGACGTGTCGGGTAGAACAAAAGTATATGAATCTATCATACGTGGTGATGATAACTTTGAGGCTGGTATCCCTGAATCATTCAACGTTTTGATGAAGGAATTGCGGTCACTTGGTTTGAATGTAGAGCTACAGCAAACACGGTATTAAAAACAAGCCCAGCATATAAAAGTGTTGGGCACCTAAAATCTTTCTTGTAGGAGAAGGTATATGAATAAAGAATTAGTAGATATTTTTGGTGATGTGTCAAACTCTCGCAATTTTGATAAATTGCGTATCTCAGTGGCAAGTCCTGAAAAAATTAGATCTTGGTCAACAGGCGAAATCAAAAAGCCTGAAACAATTAACTATAGAACATACAAGCCTGAAAAAGGTGGTCTGTTCTGTGCTCAAATTTTTGGACCGGTCAAAGATTACGAATGTCTATGCGGTAAATACAAACGCATGAAGTATCGCGGTATTATTTGTGAAAAATGTGGTGTTGAGGTCACTCTGTCTAAAGTGCGTCGTGAACGTATGGGGCATATTGAACTTGCATCGCCAGTTGCACATATTTGGTTCTTAAAGTCACTTCCAAGCCGTATTGGTATGCTTTTGGATATGACCTTGCGGGATCTAGAACGCGTTCTTTATTTTGAGAACTATATTGTGATTGAACCAGGTCTAACACCTTTGAAAATTCGTCAACTTTTAACAGAAGATGAGTTTTATCAAGCACAAGATGAGTATGGAGATGATGCTTTCACAGCGATGATTGGTGCTGAAGCGATTCAAATTATGCTCCGTGCCCTTGAGTTACCTGAGTTATATACTCAGCTTCAAGATGATCTGAAAGAAACTTCATCGGAAGCGAAGAGAAAGAAACTCGTAAAACGCGTTAAAATTGTTGAAGCTTTCTTAGAGTCAGAAACAAAGCCGGAATGGATGATTCTTGAAGTTGTTCCAGTGATTCCACCTGAGTTACGTCCTTTGGTTCCTTTGGATGGTGGTCGTTTCGCAACATCGGATTTAAATGATCTTTATCGTCGTGTTATCAACAGAAACAACCGTCTGAAAAGATTGATTGAACTGAGAGCGCCTGAGATTATTGTTCGAAATGAAAAGCGTATGCTTCAAGAATCTGTTGATGCCTTGTTTGACAATGGTCGTCGTGGTCGTGAGATTACGGGTACGAATAAGCGTCCGCTTCGTTCACTTTCACATATGCTGAAAGGGAAACAAGGTCGTTTCCGTCAAAACTTGCTTGGTAAACGTGTTGACTATTCAGGTCGTTCTGTGATTGTTGTTGGTCCAGACTTGAAATTGCACCAATGTGGTTTGCCGAAGAAAATGGCACTCGAGCTGTTCAAGCCGTTTATTTATTCGAAACTAGAAACTTACGGTATGGCTTCAACAATCAAAGCTGCAAAGCGTATGGTTGAAAAGGAAAGACCTGAAGTTTGGGATATTCTTGAAGAGGTTATTCGCGAACATCCAGTTCTCTTGAACAGAGCGCCGACACTTCACAGGCTTGGAATTCAAGCATTTGAACCTATTCTGATTGAAGGTAAAGCGATTCAGCTTCATCCACTTGTTTGTGCAGCATTCAATGCTGACTTCGATGGAGATCAGATGGCAGTACACGTGCCTCTATCTTTAGAAGCGCAATTAGAAGCACGCGTTTTGATGATGTCTACGAACAATATTCTATCTCCTGCGAATGGTAAGCCAATTATTGTTCCATCACAGGATATCGTATTGGGACTCTACTACTTATCTCTACAAACAGATGGTGCTGTAGGCGAGGGAATGGCTTTTGCAAATGTTGGAGAAATTGAACAAGCTCTGGATGCAAAAGTAATTACACTTCATACAAAAATCAAAGCTCGTTATCAAACAATGGGTGATGATGGACAGTTGCAAACAGATATCTATGAAACCACACCTGGTCGTATTTTCATTGCTGAAATCTTACCTAAACACAAAGGGATGACCTTTGAACTTGTGAATAAGGTTTTCACGAAAAAGGATGTCAGTAACGTTCTTGATGTTGTTTACAGACATTGTGGCCAAAAAGCAGCTGTGATTTTTGCAGATCGCTTGATGGGGCTTGGCTTTAAGCATGCATGTAAATCTGGTATTTCTTTTGGTAAGGATGATCTGATTGTTCCGGACTCAAAAGATGGTTTGATTGAAAATGCACAAAATAGTGTTCGTGAATTTGAAGCACAATATCAAGATGGTTTGATTACCCAAGGTGAAAAATACAATAAAGTCGTTGACGTCTGGTCAGCTTGTACAGAACAAGTTGCGGATGAGATGATGAAAGTGATTTCACAGCCTGATAAAAACGGTAAAATCAACTCAGTCTTTATGATGGCACATTCAGGTGCGCGTGGTTCTGCTGCACAAATGAAACAGCTAGCAGGTATGCGTGGATTGATGGCAAAACCATCCGGTGAAATTATCGAGACACCGATTATTTCAAACTTTAAAGATGGTTTGACCGTTCAAGAATACTTTAACTCCACCCACGGTGCACGTAAAGGCCTTGCAGATACAGCTCTGAAAACAGCTAACTCAGGTTATCTAACAAGACGTCTTGTCGATGTGGCTCAGGATATCATCATTCGTGAAGTCGATTGTGGAACTGAGAAGGGTATTCTCATGAAAGCAGTGATTGATGGTGGTGATGTGATTTCATCTTTGGGTGAACGTATCCTTGGTCGTACAACATGTCATGATTTAAGAGATCCAATTTCAGGTGATTTACTGCTTGCAGCTGGTGGATTGATTGGTGAGCGTGATATTGATGCAATCGAAAGAGCTGGTATTGAATCTGTTCAGGTGAGATCAGTTCTCACTTGTGAGTTGACAGAGGGCGTTTGCGCAAAATGTTATGGTCGTGACTTGGCAAGAGGTGTGCTCGTTAACAAAGGTGAAGCTGTTGGTGTTATTGCGGCTCAGTCTATCGGTGAGCCAGGAACACAGCTAACAATGCGTACCTTCCACATTGGTGGTGCTGCTATGCGTGGTGTTGAGCAATCATCTGTTGATTCTGATTTTACAGGTATCTTGAAAATCAATAACAAAAATATTGTTATGAATAGTCAAGGTTTTGCGATTGTCATGGCACGTAACACTGAACTACTCGTTGTTGATGAGAAAGGTCATGAAAAAGCTAAATATCGTGTTCCATACGGATCGAAACTCCTACGTACAGAGGGTGCTAAAATCGAAAAAGGTCAGAGATTGGCTGAGTGGGATCCATATACAATTCCAATTGTAACGGAACATGCGGGTATTGCTCAGTTTGTTGACTTGGTTGAAGGTGTATCTGTTCGCGATGTTGTTGATGAAACAACAGGTATCGCATCGAAAACAGTTGTGGACTGGCGTCAACAGCCTCGTGGGTCTGATTTGCGTCCTCGTGTTGCTCTAACAGGTGATAATGGTGATGTCATCAAACTTGCGAATGGCGCAGAAGCACGATACTTCTTGTCAGTCAATGCTATTTTGAATGTTGAGAATGGTGCGCATGTACAGGCAGGTGATGTGATTGCACGTATTCCAGTTGAAGGTCAGAGAACAAGAGATATTACAGGTGGTCTACCACGCGTGATTGAGTTGTTTGAGGCTCGTATTCCAAGAGAATTTGCGATTATCTCTGAAATCGATGGTCGTGTTGAATTTGGTAAAGATTATAAAGCGAAACGTCGTTTGATTGTTGTGCCTGAAGATTCAGAGGCTTCACCAATTGAATATATGATTCCAAAAGGTAAGCATATTCATGTCCAAGAGGGTGATTTTGTGAAACGCGGTGATCTGTTGCTTGACGGTAGCCCTGTGCCACATGATATTCTCAGCATTCTTGGTGTTGAAGCTTTGGCTGACTATTTCTGTAATGAAATCCAAGAAGTCTATAGATTACAAGGTGTGAAAATCAATGATAAGCACATCGAAGTTATCATGAGACAGATGTTACAGAAGGTTGAAGTCTTGAATCCAGGTGAAACAACATTTATGCAAGGTGAACTTGTTGATAAGCTTGAATTTGAAACTGTGAATAATAAAGCTGCTGCTAAAAACCAATTGCCAGCAACTTCTAAAGCAGTACTTCAAGGTATTACAAAAGCTTCTCTACAAACAAGATCATTCATTTCTGCGGCTTCCTTCCAAGACACAACACGTGTTTTAACAGAAGCAGCTGTTGAAGGTAAAGTGGATGTATTACACGGCTTGAAGGAAAACGTTATTGTTGGTCGACTCATTCCAGCAGGAACGGGATCACTGGCTGAACAATACAAGAAAATCGCTGCTGCTAGAGATATGAGTGCTGCACTACCATCTCACGATGTGAGTGGCGGAGCTGCTCTCGAAGAGTCACATGAGACAAATGTTGCGTAATAAAGAAGAACCGTGAAGTTTGTTTTAAAATTTTGAGGGAAATTGAAAGGTTTTTCTTGACGAATTGAAATTATGTGATTATAGTCTCATAATCTTATGAGAAAATTAAACCGCTCTAAGGGGCAAAATAATGGACAAGTCTTCTGTAAGGCTTGTCCATCTTTAAAGAAGGTAAGAGGATAGAATGCCAACCGTACAACAGTTGATTAGAAAACAACGTACAGATAAAGTAGTTCGTTCAACGAACCCAGCACTTCAGGCATGCCCACAAAAACGTGGCGTATGTACTCGTGTTTATACAACAACACCAAAAAAGCCTAACTCAGCGTTACGTAAAGTTGCAAAAGTTCGCTTGTCTAACGGAATGGAAGTGATTGCTTATATTCCTGGTGAAGGCCATAATTTACAAGAGCACTCAATTGTTTTGATTCGCGGCGGTCGTGTAAAAGACTTGCCGGGTGTTCGTTATCACATCATTCGCGGTACGCTTGATACACAAGGTATTGCAAAACGTCGTAAGCGTCGTTCGCATTATGGCGCTAAGAGACCTAAATAAGGAGAATAAGTTATGTCAAGACGTCATCGTGCTGAAAAAAGAGAAGTATTACCGGACGCAAAGTTTGGAAGTATTATTGTTACAAAATTTATGAATTGCGTTATGTTGGACGGTAAAAAATCTGTTGCTGAGCATATTGTATACGCAGCTTTTGATTATTTAGCAAAGCAAACAAATAAAGATCCTATCGAAGCCTTCGAAGAAGCTTTAGAAAATGTAAAGCCAAGAATCGAAGTAAGGTCAAGACGTGTTGGTGGTGCAACCTATCAAATCCCTACAGAGGTTCGTGGTGAGCGTCAACAAGCTCTCGCTCTTCGTTGGATTGTAGATGCAGCTCGCAAGCGTAATGAAAATACAATGACAGAAAGTCTCGGGAAAGAGTTGGTTGAAGCTAATAACAACCGTGGTGCTGCTGTTAAAAAGAGAGAAGATGGTCAAAAAATGGCAGAAGCAAATAAAGCTTTTGCTCATTATAGATGGTAATTGTGAATATAGTAGAGATAAAGAAGCAGGTTAATTAAAAATGTCTAAAAAAGTTCCATTAAATAAGTATCGTAATATCGGGATTATGGCCCATATTGATGCTGGTAAAACCACAACGACAGAGCGAATTTTGTATTATACAGGTCGTTCATACAAAATTGGTGAAGTTCATGAAGGTACAGCAACGATGGACTGGATGGAGCAAGAGCAGGAGCGTGGTATTACCATTACATCTGCTGCGACAACCTGTTTCTGGAATGATCATCGTATTAACATTATTGATACACCTGGTCACGTTGACTTTACAATTGAAGTTGAGCGTTCGCTGAGAGTGCTAGATGGTGCTGTCGCTGTTTATGACTCAGTTGCTGGTGTTGAGCCACAAACTGAAACTGTATGGCGTCAGGCTGATAAATACCGTGTCCCACGTATGTGCTTTGTAAACAAAATGGACCGTATTGGTGCAAATTTCTATCGTTGCGTAGATATGATGAAGGATCGCCTTGGTGCAAGAACAATCGTTTTACAATTGCCAATTGGATCTGAGTCTGAATTTGTTGGTGTTGTTGATCTTGTAAAAATGAAAGCGATTGTCTGGAAAGATGAGTCTCTTGGTGCTGAATTTGAATACAAAGATATCCCAGCGGATTTAAAAGATAAAGCTGAAGAATATCGTCTTGCAATGATTGAAATGGCTGTTGAACAAGATGATAAAGCAATGGAAGATTACCTGGAAGGTAAAGAGCCTTCTGAAGAAATGCTCAAAAAGTGCATTCGTAAGGGGACAATTACATTACAATTTGTTCCTATCTTGTGTGGTTCATCTTTCAAAAACAAAGGTGTGCAGCCAATGCTTGATGCGGTTGTAGATTATTTACCTGCTCCAACTGATATTGAATCTATTAAAGGTATCAATCCTAAGACTGAAGCGGAAGATATTCGTCATTCTGATGAAAATGAACCTTTTGCAGGACTTGCATTTAAAGTTATGACAGACCCCTTCGTTGGTTCTTTGACGTTCGTTCGTATTTATTCAGGTAAATTGAAAGCTGGATCATATGTATTGAATTCAGTTAAAGATGAAAAAGAACGTGTTGGCCGTATGCTTCTTATGCATGCAAATACACGTGAGGACATTGAAGAAGCAACTGCAGGCGATATTGTGGCACTTGCTGGTTTGAAATATACAACAACTGGTGATACCCTCTGCGACCCAGCAAATCAAATTATTCTAGAGCGTATGGAATTCCCAGAGCCTGTTATTGAAGTTGCTGTTGAGCCAAAATCTAAAGCTGATCAGGAAAAAATGTCAGTTGCTCTGCAAAGACTTGCTGCTGAAGATCCATCATTCCGTGTGTCTGTAGATCAAGAAAGTGGACAAACAGTCATTAAAGGTATGGGTGAGCTACACTTAGAGATTATTGTAGATCGTATGAAACGTGAATTTAAAGTTGATGCGAATATTGGTGCTCCACAGGTTGCTTATCGTGAAACAATTACACAAAAAGCAGAAGTTGACTATACCCACAAAAAGCAATCAGGTGGTGCTGGACAGTTCGCTCGTATTAAACTTGTCTTTACGCCTCAAGAGCCTGGAATTGGTTACTCCTTCGACAGTAAAGTTGTTGGTGGTTCTGTTCCGAAGGAATATATTCCTGGTGTCATCAAGGGATTGGAATCATCGAAAGATACAGGTCCAATTGTTGGCTTCCCAGTTATTGATTTTAGCGTTGAGTTAATTGATGGTGCATACCATGATGTTGACTCATCCGCGCTAGCTTTCGAAATTGCTGCAAGAGCAGCCTTTAGAGAAGGCGTACAAAAAGCAAAACCTGTTCTTCTTGAACCGATGATGCGAGTTGAAGTAGTGACACCTGAAGAATATATGGGTGACGTTATTGGTGACTTGAACAGTCGTAGAGGTCAGGTTCGCGGTATGGAACCACAAGGAAATGCACAAGTTGTTTCTGCGATGGTACCTTTGGCAAACATGTTTGGTTATGTGAATACATTGAGATCTATGTCTCAGGGCCGTGCACAATATTCAATGCATTTTGACCATTATGAGCAAGTTCCAACGAACGTTGCTGATGAAGTTAAAGCTAAGATGGCATAACGTAATTTAAAAGGAAATGGAGTTAGACGATGTCAAAAGAAAAATTTAAGAGGGATAAGCCTCACTGTAATATCGGAACGATTGGTCACGTTGACCATGGTAAGACGACGCTGACAGCAGCGATCACAAAAGTGATGTCCAAGTCAGGTGGAGCAATCTTTTTAGGCTATGATCAGATTGATAAAGCACCAGAAGAACGTGAACGCGGTATTACAATTTCAACAGCACACGTTGAATATGAAACACCAAAGCGCCACTATGCGCACGTTGACTGCCCAGGCCACGCAGACT
>JAGPBS010000032.1 GCA_018063245.1 Alphaproteobacteria bacterium
TTGGAGCAATAGATTTAGATCAGATGGAAAAATACACTCCCGTAAATTTATACTCTAAGTTATAATCGAAAAAGTGTTACCTATGTCCCCGCACATTCGTTACCCATGTCTCCGGTCTGTACAACTTCGCGGGGATGACAAAGAAGAAGACGGGAATGACGACTTTCTAGACATCATTACTAAGTGAACAGTATTGCTTTCAAATTCAGCTTGCAATTTGGTGTGATTCGTTATATCAGAAAGAATGCACACAGAAAAATTCATCCAGCTGACACTCCATTTTCCGATCCCAAGCTCAATGGGCTCTGAGGACTTTTTTACAACCGATAGTAATCATGCTGCTGTTGATTTTATCCGCTCTTGGCCAGAGTGGCCAGAGCATCATGCCATTATCGTTGGTCCACATAAGTCCGGTAAAAAGCATCTCTCGTGCATTTGGCAAGAAAATTCAAAGGCTGAATCGCTCACTGTTTTGGATGATCTGTTTTTAACGGTGCTTAATAACCAACATCTGAAAGCGTTGATTCTTGAGAATGTCTCTCAAGTTGCAGGGGATAAGGTTCGTGAAGAGATCCTTTTTCATTTGATCAATCGGTCAAAAGCAGGAGAGCTCGATTTATTGATGCTGGATGCAGAGCCACCTAGCAAATGGAAGATTAAGCTAAAGGACTTGAAAAGCAGGCTGAAGGCTTCACCCTTGTTCAGAATTGATCCACCGGATGATCTCTTGCTGCGCGTTTTGATTTTAAAGCAATTTTCGGATAGGCGTCTTGCTATTTCGCCAGAAGTGCTTGAGTATCTGTCTCTGCATATGACCCGCAATTATGAGCATATTTTTGAGATGATCAAAACGATCGACTCTTATTCCCTTTCAACAAAAAGGGCCGTGACGATCCCTTTGATCCGTGATATCCTGAGTCATAATAATCAATAATAAAGGTGAAGAAATGGCTCTTGTAGAACAATCAAATAGAACCGTCTATTTTGATGAGAATTTTAGGCGTGTTGATTTTGACAAAATAAAACCACTCTATGTTATTGAAAATTCTGATAATTATTTGCCGTTGTTTATTTGGCAGACTGTTGCTGCGTCTCTTGATACAAAAACTGTGCAAGCTATTAGATGTACAAGTCGGTCTTTTTATAACGTGTCTTTTTACATGTTACCTTTGACTCTTCGCTCTGTCAGGTTTGAGACTGATCAATCTCTCTTGCAGTTTAAGCTGTTTATATCTCAATTAAAAGAAGGTGAGCAGACTCAAGTTGAATCGCTGACTTTGCCAAGTAAGCATGATAATGACCTTCTATATATGCATGAGTTTTCTAGATGTTTTACAGCACAAGAATTGATTGATTTAGCGCGTCACGCACCTGATTTGGTTAGTATTACGAATGTGCTTCAACTAGAGGGAAGTGGTTGGATGTCGTTTCATCAAGCGTATAAAGTATGTTTTTCTTTAATCCGAAATTTAGATCTAACAAATGCTGTGCCTTTGATAGCAAATCATGATCGCCCCGGTCAGTTCCTCTTTTTTGAAGTAACTTATTACTTACAATTGTTTCAGCATTTAGAATCTTTGAATTTAAGCAGATCCGCTATTGTCTCTGAACATTCATTCCATTCGTTTAAGAAAGAGAATCTTGCTCATTTGAAGCATATTGATCTGTCAGAAACATCTTTAGATGCAGTCGCTTTGCAGAGATTCCTCATCTATGCATTTGATCTTGTTACTTTAAATCTGAGACGTGCGGGCTCTGAGATGAGCTATTATTCAGAACGTCCTGCACAAGCCGGAATTCAGGGCGGTTTTTCAGGGGTGTGTAAGGATCAGTTTCCGAAATTGATTGAGGTTGATTTGACGGGAACGAATGTCTCAACAAAAGATGTATTGTTATTATTGGCGGCGGCACCTCAATTGAGTATACTGAAATTACCTCAAACAGCTGAGATGGATCAATTTTTGGGTAAAATGTCTCAAGAGATCTATGCACGATTTGATAAGCTGTACTATGATGATGTTCTGATCACGCCGAAAAAGCTTCGAGCGCTTCAGTTATATTTGAACAGAAGGCAAGATGTTAATCTGAGAGCTTCATTGTAATCGTACCTCTGATCTCATCAGATTGATCAATTGTCACCATCAAGTTTTGCCCAAGCGCATAGCTTTTACGAGATCTCATTGCTTTGAGTTCCTTGTGCTTGACATCATAGTGGTATTTGTCTTTTGGCATATTCTCAATTGGTAAAACACCTTCAGCGCCAAGTTCAGGAATATAGATGAAAAGATTGAATCGATTCATGCCAGAAATACGGCCTTTGAACTTTTTGCCAACCTGGTGTTGCATATAATGCGCAATGAGCCTATCATCTGTGCTCATTTCAGCTTTAAAGGCCTGGCGTTCAGTAATGTTAATGTGACTCGCCATCTCATCAAGCTCTTCAGGATCGGTATAGGCCTGACCGCCAACACCTAAATTGAGTTTGTGAATGAGGAGTCTATGTACAATCAGATCAGCATATCTGCGAATTGGCGATGTGAAGTGGCAATAATGGTCAAGAGCAAGGCCAAAGTGACCAATATTCTCAATGGTGTAGCTTGCTTGAGATTGCGAGCGTAAGATCATTTGCTGAACGAGATCTCTCTGACCTTCATTAAGCTTTGTTTCTAGTAATTTGTGGAAAAAATGAGCTGAGGCTTTTGGGTTCTTTTTATAAGGGATGCCTAAGTTTTTGAGTAGAATGAGAAAATCTGAGAATTTTTCTTCAGGCGGATGATCATGACAACGATAGAGGCATAAAGATTGTTTGAGAGAAAGCGTTTTGGCGGCTGCAATATTGGCTGCAATCATAAACCCTTCAATCAAAACATGGCTTTCAAGGTGTTTTTTAACAGAGATATTTTGAATTTCCCCAGCTGCATTGAGTGAAAATTCATGTTCTGGCATATTCAGATCAAGCGTATCACGCTGTTCACGATTGCGTTTTAAGGCATGATAGGCGCCGTACAGGGCGTTGATTTCTTGAAGGTTCTCTCCTTTTTGCGCATCGAATCTCTTTTGCGTTTCGGTGTAGGTGAGGCGTTCAATAGATTTAATCAGGCCGCGATCGAATTTGAACTTCAGAATATGACCTTTGTCATTAATATCAATATGGGCAATCAGGGTTGGTCTATTTTGATTTGGCCTTAAAGAGCAAAGATCATTTGAGAGAACTTCAGGCAACATCGGGATGACGGTGCCAGGGAAATAGACAGAATTTCCCCGGAGGAAAGCTTCTTTGTCGAGTTCTGAATTGGGGCGAACGTAATAAGAGACATCTGCGATGGCAACTTTGATGTGCCAACCATTTGGGTTGGATGGATTTTTATCAGGAATCGCATAGACAGCATCATCAAAATCTTTTGCATCTTCGCCATCAATCGTGACAAAGGGTAGGGCAGTGTAGTCTTTTCTGTAGGCTGCCTTTTCATCAAGAGCAGGAAGTTGCTCCGCTTCTTTTAAAAGCGGAGGATTAAATTGATGAGGGAGTTCAAATTGCTCAACAGCGATGCGATAAAAATCTTTTAAGGCGCCAAGTTGATGGACCTTCTCCTTTATGTCAGGGATAGGTTTGTTTGTACTGAAATCCAGAACAACAAGATGATTCACGAGAGCTAAATTCTCAGGTGTATTTGGTAGCTCAAATTCAAAGCGGTTCTTTTTGTTGGTTGAGGTGAGGTATAAGTCTCCATTCCTTTTCACAACATAGGCGAGGGCTGTATCAGAAATTGACGTTTTTTGATCAAAGGCTTTTTTGGGAGGGCGACCCGTTGATTTTCTGAAATGCTTTTTTGGTGCAGATTTTTTTTTCTGCTTTTTGGAAAAAAATTGTTTTGTCATAGGCATAGTCTATACGAAATAGTCTCAAATAGATAGTGCCTATTTCACTGAATCAGTCATACTGACGAATGATGCTAATCAGGCTGCCCTGTATTGCAACTTGATCTTTAGCGTATGATTTTGATTCAAACTTAGGATTTTCAGCCTTGAGCAGAATTTGATTGCGACCTTCTTCTTCAAAATAGCGTTTTAAGGTGACTTCTGCTTCGTCAACGAGAGCAACGACAATTTTTCCATTATCAGCTGTTTTTGATCTGCGAATAATCGCAATATCGCCATCAATAATGCCTGCATTTTGCATCGAATCACCTGAGACAATCAAGGCATAATGACGACCTTGTCCAATTAATTTTTCAGGCACAGTGATGAAATTTGTTGGATCTTGAAGTGTTTCAAGTGGTGAGCCTGCTGCAACTTTGCCGTAGAGAGGGATCTCTATCATTTTCTCCTGAGGCGGAATGGATGAGATAAAGGAGGTGTCTCGCATGGTATCATGTTGTGCAGCAATGCTGTCGGAGTAATCATTTTTGGAGGGCCTGTTTGAAATTTGAGCGCCTCCTGGAAAGCGAATGATTTCAATGGCGCGTGCTCTGTTCTCAAGCCTGCGGATAAAGCCACGTTCTTCAAGAGCCATAATGAGTCTGTGAATCCCTGATTTTGATTTAAGATTCATTGCCTCTTTCATTTCATCGAAGGTAGGGCAGAGCTGGTCTTGGTCAATCTTATTTTTAAGGTAAATAAGCAATGATTTTTGTTTTGGTGTTAACATCATGTAGTCCTATATTTCTTTTTGTTTTTCTGGCCAGAATGAAGGCCACTTCTGAAAGGCGAAATGTCTTTGTTATCATCAAAATATGATAATCAATAAGGTACTTTAAAAGTCGGGTCTGTCGTTTTAAAACGTAAAATTACAAAAGTGTAATTGCCATCAAGCATAGAATTACGACCACAGCAACGGTTGAGTAAGTTAATAGCTTTGTAAAGCCATTCCAAGTGTTGAGTCTGTTTTTATATTCGATTTCATTGATCATCCAGCCATTCCTCCAAAGTTTATATAAAAAACTTTAGCATATTTTTTACATTTTAACATCCCTATTTTTCAAAAAAATGCATGAATACTGTGATCAATATTTATTATATTCAATTAGCTGCATTGGTTTGCTGTTTTCATATAATGTGTTGGTTTGCAGAAGAAGCGGTGCTATACTTCAGCCAATAATATTTATAGGGGTGGCGATGTTAAGTCAGCAAATAAAAGAGCTAAATTCAAAAGAGACAGTGTTTTGGCTTTTCGGCTTTACACTTTTGATGCCTCTTATCTTTTTTTGGCCGAGAGCCTTGCCGGGGCTATTGATTTATTTTACGCTTCTCTCTTTTGTAAGTATTGGGCCTCAGTGGAGAGATCTATTTCGTATCAAAGATGTCTTTATTGTATTGTTCTTGTTTCTCTCTTATGCGATTTTTTCTCTTTTGTGGGCTGAAAATCCACTGTTTGGTATGAAAGAAATTTTAAAAATCCTGCTCTATAGTCTGTGTGGGATGATTACTTTAAATTGCCTTGTTAAACATAAAGTTGATTCCATAAAAAAATATTTTAATTTAATGGCTTATGCGTCAATTGCAAGTTCTTTGATTTGGATATTTCTATATATAGCTGATTTTAAAATATTTTCTTTTGATTTAGCTTCTTCGTTTCATTACGATTTAGGTTCTTTTCGCAGAGGATCACATTTATGTGCTGTCCTTCTGTTTCCTTTATCAATCTATCTTTGGCAATTTAAAAAGCGCTTGTTGGCTGAGATTGCATTTGTTGCTCTTTTTTGCACCATCTATCTTTCATCAAAGCATACTGCATTTTTGGTTGTTTTGATGACAGCCGCTTTATTGCCTTTTGTGTTTATGTTGAGAGGTTGGTTTATCAGATTGTTTCAATTGTGTTTGATTGTCTTTTTCTTTTTTGCGCCTATTGTTGTGGAGCCTTTTGTTGAGCCTGCTTTAACTTATGCAGAAAAGGCCCAAGAGACAGATGTAAAAATACCGACATCTTTTCTGCATCGCTTAAAAATCTGGGACTTTACATCGCATAAAATTATTGAAAAACCAATTCAGGGATATGGCTTTGGCTCTTCACGCTTTCTGGGGGCAGGGCAGAGAACAAGTCTGACTGTATCTTTATTGCCATATTTCAAAGGCGTGGAATCTCCTGATAAAGAGACGCTTTGGGTCTTAGGTGATCTGAGTCTTTTGCCTCTCCATCCTCATAATGCCTTTTTACAGATTTGGCTTGAGCTTGGTTTGGTAGGGATGTTGATTGCAGCCGCATTTCTATTCTTTTTGATAGAGAAGGGGCTGAGCATGCCGAAGAGAGCGCAGCAGATGATTTTTATGGGCGCCTTATTTCCGGCTTTGGTTGTTGTGAATATGAGTTATGGTCTTTGGCAAAGCTGGTGGATTTGTTCTTTATTTATCATTGCTGGGATCGTACAGATGATGTCTCGGGTGCTTGATGAAAGGGGATAAAATGCAAATTCTTGTTTTAAAACATGGTGCTTTGGGAGATGTCATCCTTTCATTTCATGCGCTGGCTGCTATTCGGAGACACTATCCAGAGGCTCATATTGTGGTTTTAACAACATCTGCTTATAAAGCTTTCTATGAGAAATGTCCGGATTGTGATGAGGTTTTTGTTGATGATAGGCCCAAATGGTGGCAATTCTCTGGAATTTTGTCGCTTTGGCAATTTTTTAAGACGCGGACATTTGATTTGATATTTGATTTGCAAGCCTCAGGTCGCACCTCTCTTTACTATCGTTTTCTGCCAAATGTAAGAGACTCAAAATGGTGCGGCATTGCACCTGGTTGCTTTTACTTTGATGCCTCAACAGATAGAAAAAAAATCCATAGCTTTGAGCGTTATCAGAGGCAGTTAGCAATCGCAGGCATTCCTGCTTATGGTCGTGCAGATTTGTCATGGATGGTTAATCTAAAGTCTGAGCATTCTGTTGTAACGCCTTATATTTTATTGATACCTGGAGGTTCTGCTCATCGTCCTAAGAAGAGATGGCCCATTCATTTTTATATCAAGCTTGCGAATATATTATCTGAGAGAGGATATATGCCTGTATTTATCGGTGGTAAGGATGAAAAGGACATTGCAGCGATGGTTGAGGATTTACCTTTTACATCAGTCAATTTACTCGGCAAAACAAATTTTTATGATTTGGCAGCTCTTGCAACAAAAGCAAAGATGTCTATCGGCAATGATACGGGCCCCATGCATCTGATTGCAGCTCTCGATTGTCCGTCCTTGGTCCTTTTTTCCTCAGAGTCTAATCCTGTTATGTGTTCACCAAGGGGAATACATGTCGACGTTATGCAGCGTGATGATTTAAAGGATTTGCCTGTTGAGGATGTTCTTGCCAAAATAGAGAAGGCTTTTTTGTGAGATATCTTTAGGCAAGATATAAAAACTGTTACTGATTGTAATTAATAAACGCCGTCACTCAGAGCCCTCCGTCAGGAGGGCGTGGAGTCTCTTGGACATTTTCAGTGAGTACAGTTTGTCTTGATCATTAGCAGAGATTCCACGTCACCCTTTATGAGGGTGACTCTGAATGACGGTCTGTTTTACTGTTAATACCTTCTAATCCCTGTCCGCAGCAGCTCTTTTCAGGCGGTCGTTAATCGCAATCCCAAGGCCAATCTCTGGAATGGGCATCACAGCAATTGCTTTAAAGTGTGGTTGATCAAGCGCTCGAAGCATTGCAAAAAGATTTTTAGCAGCTTCATCCAGATCACCCGTTGGGCTTAAGTTTAAGACATTCTCTTGCGTATCGATTAAGGTTGGACCAAAGGCCAGAAAGGCATCACCTTCAGTTGGAAAATGAACATTGAGCTTCACAGGAAGCGCAGGGGCATAATGGCTTTTGAGCATGCCAGGGGCCGTGATGACTTTATCTTCAGCAGCTATTGCATCATAGAGAGGGCCAATGAGCTCTTCAATCTCTTCTTTCAAAATAGCGCCTGGTCTTAAAATTTGTGGCCTCTCAGAAGATAAATCAAGAATGGTTGATTCAAGGCCAATCTCTGATTTGCCACCACTGAGAATAATGTCGATGCGATCACCAAGACTGCTTGAAACATGTTCAGCTGTTGTTGGGCTGATGGAGCCAGAGCGATTGGCACTCGGTGCTGCGATAGGTAGATCCACAGCACGGAGCAGATCTTGGGCAACAGGATGATTTGGGCATCTAATTGCAATGGAGCTCAATCCTGCTGTTGCATTTGAGACAATCGGTGAATCAGATTTTTGAGGCAGAATTAATGTGAGGGGGCCTGGCCAAAAGTGCCGCATGAGAATTTCAGCTTTTGTAGACACCTCTGCATAAAGAGCTGCTTGTGCTGCTCCCCAGACATGGATGATGAGCGGATTAAAGCTTGGTCTTCCTTTTGCTTTATAGATTTTATCAATGGCCTTACTATTGGTTGCATCAGCGCCAAGGCCATAGACTGTTTCTGTCGGAAAAGCCACGACCTCTCCCTTTTGCAGATGTGCAGCTGCAATTGTAATGTGATCAGAAGAAGGTGTATAAATGGTGGCCATTGTGACATACTCATATAATTAGGAGACTGCTGCAATACTCATATGCAAGAGAAACAATAATTAGCTCCCGTCATTCAGAGTCGCCGCTAGGCGACGTGGAATCTCATTAAATAAGAAACTTGATGCAATCTTTGTTGAGAGATTCTAGAGACTCCACGGGCCCTGCCTCCTACGCACTGTGTGCTTCGGCGGCCAAGTAAGGCCCTCTGAGTGACGGTAGACGATTTCGCAGCAATCTATTGGTCATGTTATTATAGAGATTTATCTATAAAAATCAAGGAAGACTTAGCTTAGTACCATTAAAGAGGCATTTTTTTCTTTTTGAGCTGTCTTAACAGAAATACAATTGTGAAAATAGCAATAATTGCCATAATGCCAAGATGGTCATGTTCCCAAAAAGCCAAAAGAGAGATGATAAACAGCACTGTGTTATACAGAATAATTGTTTTACAAATTTTGTGCGCAGGCAGTCCATTCAAAATAGGTCTTTGGAAAAAATGCTGCTGATGTGGTTTGAATATGTTTTCTTTTCTCACAAGGCGTTTCAGGAGTGTCATCGTTGCATCGGCATAATAGAAACCAGGTAAGAAAATGACTTGGAACCAAAGGCCTTTCGACAAGAGATGAAGCATAAGCCATCCAGTGATAAATCCTAAAAAGATGCTGCCAATGTCACCAAGGAAGATGCGGGCAGGGTGCCAATTCCAAATCAAAAAGGCAAGAGCTGCAAAGAGAAGGCTGATGCTGTAAAGGCCTAGGTCAACTGTTCCTGTCCAAAAGAATAAAATTGCAAAACCAAGACAGAGGAAAATAGTCTGCTGGCCTGAGATGCCGTCAATGCCATCCATGAAGTTGAAGAGATTAATCCACCAGATAAAGGCGAAAACGATCAGGATTCTATCAATCACGAAAGGGAAAAGCCCTTGAAAGAAAAGACCTTCACTCCCAAAGGTCATTAAAATAATCACCACAGAAAGAGTCTGACAGAGCAAGCGGAAGAAGGGAGAAACTGAACGAAGATCATCAAGCCAAGAAATGTACATCAAAATAAGAGCGCTCACCAGCAATGGAAAAAGCGGCGCTGTTTGAAGGTGATCGTTTGTTAAAAGCGCAATTAAAGGCCATGTCACAAATTGAGCGCCAATCAAAGCCCATCCACCGCCTCGAGGCGTTGGAATCGTGTGGCTGCTTCTTGAATTTGGAATATCGAGTATCGATTTGCGGCGGAGATAAATGACCAATATATCTGTGACTAAAAAGGTTAGTGCAAAAGAAGCTGCAGCAGAGATAAACGATAGAAAGAGTACATTTTCAAACATTTATTGTCCTTGTTCATCAGATGGATGATTGATAGTATCAGTTAATTGTTTAAAAATTATCTTATACCGGTTTAAGAGTCAAGAAGTTTAGATTTTTTCAAGAAAACAGAATGATTTAAGTCTTGGCGAGGCGTTTTTCTAAGGCTCCAAGACTTTGTTTGTATCGTGCATTATTTGGCATATATTGGACTACTTTCTTCATGAGAAGTAAGGCGTCTTTTGGACCCTTGTCTTTGATTTGATTATTTGCAAAGCGTTTTGCAAGTTCATATGCAATCATTGCAAAATTATTTCGGACCTTCAGGTTTTTAGGTGCGAACATAAGGGCTTGAAGCATGAGCGGATAAGCATCTGGATATCCTTTACCTTCAACTTGGCCATTCGCATAATGCGTGCTGAGGGCGAGTAAGGTAAAAACATAATTGTCTCTTATGGTTTTTTCATGTGGGTCTAGTTCAAAGGCTTGTTTTATCAAGGCATATGCATCCTCAATCCTTTTGTTTGCCACTGCGCCATTAAGATATAGAAATGAAACTTCAGAACAAAGACCAGCGAACTCCAAACGCAATCTTTCATTGTTCGGAGCGAGTGCATAAATTTTCTTGAAAAGAGAATAAGCATCTAGCATTCCTTTGCCTGGTACTTGATCTTCGATATACAGAGTTGCTAGATCGCACCCAGTCATGATCAGCGTAATTTTATAGTCTTCATCTTCAGGGCTGAGTTTGTAAGCTCTTTTAATCAGCGGGTAGAAATTTATAGGGTCTAGGTCCAAATCGAGTGTATATCTTATAATTTCTCTTGCATCTTCGATTGTCTTTCCCTTCACCGAACCAGCAGCATATTCTTTCAGCTTTAAGAGCATCTCTTGGAGTGATGGAAAAATATCAACTTTTTTACTGCTCAAAGAGGCTGATTTTCCTTCAGTATAATCGCCGATGATAATGACTCGATTTTGTGCATCAATAACGCCTTTATTTCGGATAGTTGTGGCGCATAAGATAATATTAGAACTTCGAAAAGACTCACTCGTCGCGATCTTAATGTTTTGTGATTGTTGTTGGATTTTTGCGCGATCGATAAAAGTCATATCGTCCTCCTTTGATATTTTTCAGCAGAATATCAGTCTCTTAAAAAAAACTCAATAAGCAGGAAATGTCTGCATCAATTGATCAACAAGATCAAGTCTTTCCCATGAAAAGCTACCATCAGCGAGAGCTGTTCTTCCAAAATGACCGTAAGAGGCTGTCTTTTGGTAGATTGGTTGGTTCAATTGTAAGTGTGTCCGAATTCCCTTAGGGGAGAGATCAACCAATTCTTGCAGAGCAGCGGCTAACTTTATTTCAGAAACGCGAGCTGTATTGAAGCAATCAATATAAATGGCAAGAGGTTTGCTGATACCAATGGCGTAACAAAGCTGAATGAGGCATTTTTTTGCAAGGCCTGCGGCTACAATATTTTTTGCTAAATAGCGAGCAACATAGGCAGCTGACCTGTCAACTTTGGTTGGATCTTTGCCTGAGAAAGCACCTCCACCATGAGGGGCTGAGCCTCCATAAGTATCAACGATGATTTTTCGTCCTGTGAGGCCCGTGTCTCCATTAGGCCCGCCAATCACAAAACGTCCTGTTGGATTGACATAGAGGCGCTCTTCTGGGCACATCCATCCATAAGGCAGAACCTCTTTGAGATGCTCACGTATGTAATTACGAATTGTTTCTTGTGTTGTATCTTCAGTATGCTGTGTTGAAACAACAATTGTATGCGCTCTGACAGGGCGAGCATTTTCATATTCAAGTGTCACCTGGCATTTGGCATCAGGACACAAAAAAGTCGCATTTCCTTTTTTGCGCGCATCGGTGAGTGTTTCTAAAATTCTGTGCGCATAATAAATAGGCGCGGGCATGAATGTATCTGTTTCTTCGCAAGCATAGCCGAACATAATGCCTTGATCGCCTGCGCCTTCTTCTTTATTTGCTGAGGCATCAACACCCATGGCGATATCTGCAGATTGCTCATGAATGCGGTAATTGACATCGAGTTTTCTCCAATCAAATCCGTCTTGTTCATAGCCTATATCTTTAATTGCATCAAGTGCTGTTTGAATAACCATATCTTTTGTGATAGAAGCAGGGCCACGAACCTCACCAGCAAGAGTAATGTGATTTGTTGTGGCAAGTGTTTCAACAGCGATGCGCGATTCAGGGTCTGTCTTCAAGAAAAGATCAACGATGCTGTCAGAAACGATGTCACATAATTTATCGGGATGTCCTTCTGCGACTGATTCTGAGGTGAAAAGATATCGGTTACTTGTCATTGACGTACCTTTCTTGAAGATGAGTTGACATCATTTTTTCTTATTTTCATGGTGTTGTAAAGAACACTGTAAGATTGATTACCGTCACTCAGAGGGCCGAAAGGCCCCTGGAGTCTCTAGGGAGTAACAAATAGTGTAGTTTTTGTTGGTGTTTTGCAGAGATTCCATCCTCCTACGCTAAAGCTTCGGCGCGACAGGCGCCACCCCTTTAAGGGTGGCTCTGAATGACGACTCTTCATTTCAGTGCTCAGTCTTTCTTACGATGCATCACAAAGTAACTGACTGTCAGAACAATCGCAAAGCATGAAATGATGACGGCGCCTAAGGCATTAATTTCAGGCGAAATACCCAAACGTACGCTTGAAAAGACAACCATTGGTAATGTTGTTGTGCCTGGCCCTGAAACAAAGCTTGCAATCACAACATCATCAAGAGAAAGGGTAAAGGCCAAAAGCCAACCGGCAAGCAATGCGGGTGTAATGATTGGAATTGTGATGACTAAAAAGGCTTTCAGTGGGCGACAGCCAAGATCCATAGCAGCTTCTTCGAGTGAGAGGTCAAATTGCTCAAGCCTTGCTTTTACAATAATGGCCACATAGGCAATCGAGAAAGTCACATGTGAGATCAGAATCGTTTCAAACCCACGTCCAGATGGCCAGCCAAAAAGACTCTCAAATGAGATAAAGGTAAGTAATAGAGCCAGACCCGTGATAATATCGGGCATCACTAAAGGCGCAGTCAAAAGGGTTGAAAAGAGCGTAAAACCTCTGAATGTTTTCAGACGAGAGAGAGCAACAGCAGCCATTGTTCCAAAAAAGACAGCGCAAGTCGCTGACGTTGCTGCAATTTTGAGGGAGAGGAAAGCTGCTGAGATCAGCTCTGTATTTGTGAAAAGCTTTTCATACCATTTAAAACTAAAACCGCCCCACATAGACATCAACCTTGAGCTATTGAAGGAATATAAAATGGTCAGCAAGATTGGCAGATATAGAAAAGTATAGCCAAAAATGAGGATGAATAAGTGCCGAAAAGGTGTACGCATTTTTATTTTGCTCCTTCTTCTGCTTTGTTCTGGGCAATTTTAAAGACAATCATCGGTACGATTAAGATCAGTAAAAGCGAAATGGCAAAAGCACTCGCAATTGGCCAGTCTTGGTTTGCAAAGAATTCGTTCCAGATGAGTTTACCAATCATCAAATTATCAGGACCGCCAAGTAGCTCTGGAATCACATATTCACCAACAGCTGGAATGAAAACCAACATGGATCCTGCAATAACACCAGGCATCGATAAAGGCAGAATAATAGATAGGAAAATTCGAAATGGTCTACAGCCAAGATCAGCCGCTGCTTCAATTAAAGATCTATCCATTTTTTCAAGAATGGCATAGAGCGGCAAAATCATAAAAGGCATGTAGGTATAGGTAATGCCGATATAAACGGCTACATTTGTATAGAGAATGTGCAAAGGTTCATTAATAAGCCCAAGCCAAATGAGCGCAGAATTGAGAAATCCAGTGGGTTTTAAGATCATAATCCAGGCGTAAACGCGAATCAAAAAAGGAATCCACAGAGGCATAATGATCATAATCAACAGAATAATCTTCTTTTGTGATTTGATGCGTGAGAGTGAATAAGCAATGGGATAGCCAATGAACAAGCATAGAACTGTTGAGACAAAAGCAATTCGAATCGAGTTTATGTAGGTTGAGAGGTATATCTTATCTTCCAGCAAAAAGATAAAGTTTGCAAAGGATAGTTTTATGTTCAAAGTTGCTTCATCAAGCAGTGAAAAGACAGATGTAATAG
Organism: Alphaproteobacteria bacterium; assembly: GCA_018063245.1. Lineage (NCBI taxonomy): Bacteria > Pseudomonadati > Pseudomonadota > Alphaproteobacteria > Alphaproteobacteria bacterium. The sequence goes on from JAGPBS010000032.1 coordinate 13,927, forward strand.
GGGGCTTGCCAATAATAGGTAAGGCAAAGCTAATCTTGAGAACAAAGAGAAAGGGAATCAAATAAAAAACGATAAGCCATAAGAAAGGAATCGCAATGATCAGGGTTTTTTGGTGACTTAGCACATATCGTTCAAAGAATGAACTGACAGAAGAGGTTGACACCGCAGCCACGTTATAGACAAGAGAGGCAGATTTTTGTTCATTCTTTTTCATGTGAGAGCCTCCTTTCTAGTGAGTCAGGACAACAGCAGCACCAGATTGCCAAGTGAGATAGACTTTATCATCCCAAGAAATTGGACGTTCTGTTGAAGGTGTTGTGTTTGGAGCTGTTACGCGCATTTGTATGCCGCTATCAAGCTCTACAACATACACAGATAGATTTCCTTTATAAGCAATCTCATTCACAACGCCAGTTGCGGAATTATATTCGTGAATTGGCGGTGGGTTGTTTGGGTCTATCTTTTCAATCTTGATTTTTTCAGGCCGAACTGCAACCCAGACTTGCGTTCCGACTGGAACAGGGACAGAGTGATTAATGTGCAGTGCATTGTCAACGTCATTTGCGACGATTGTCACAAAATCCTTTTCAACCAAATCCACGCGTCCTTCAATCATGTTCACAGATCCAATAAATTCTGCAATGAATTTGGAGTCAGGATATTCATAAATCTCATTTGAGGTTCCAATTTGCGCAATCCAGCCTGAATCCATGACAGCAATTCGCGATGACATTGTCATTGCTTCTTCCTGATCGTGCGTTACCACAACGAAGGTAATCCCAACTTGCTCTTGAATATTCACAAGCTCAAATTGTGTTTCTTCCCTGAGTTTTTTATCGAGTGCTCCTAATGGCTCATCGAGCAAGAGGAGTTTAGGGCGTTTCACAAGACTTCTGGCGAGTGCAACACGTTGCTTTTGTCCGCCGGATAATTGATGAGGCTTGCGGCGCGCAAAATCTGACATTTGTGTAAGGTGCAAGGCTTCTTCAACTCTTGTGTTAATGACGCGGCGTGGCAGTTGATCTTGCTTAAGACCGAAGGCAATATTTTGTTCAACAGTCATGTGAGGAAACAGAGCATAGTTCTGAAACATCATATTGACCGGACGTTCATAAGGCGGAATATGTGTCATATCAACGCCATCAATAAAGATTTGTCCTTCTGTTGGTGTTTCAAAGCCAGCGATCATGCGGAGCAGTGTTGTCTTTCCAGAGCCAGATCCGCCAAGGAGAGAGAAAAACTCACCTTGATAAATGGATAGATTGACATTGTCAACAGCAACCTGAGTTTCAAACTTTTTGGTTAGATTCTCAATCCGTACATATGGTTCAAGCTCTGGGTCTTGCCAGGGCTCTATAAATCTTTTTGAACTGTAAAATGTCATTCTGTCCTCATTTGTGAGATAGGTTACTTATTATAGATGAATTTTGTCCAAAGTCGATTCCGTTTACGCATTTCGAGCTTTGTTAGAAATTTTGAGGTGAAAGTTCTTTTCAAATCCTCATTAGACAAAAAGATTCTGCCCGGTACCAAGAGCTCAGGGCTCATGTATTTTCGTGATTCAGGTATCGCATTCGGATATTCAATGTGATCTGAGATCGGTCCCATCACCTCTGGCCTGATAATGTAATTGATATAGGCATGGGCATTGTCAATGTGCTCAGCATCTTCTGGAATGACCATCATATCAAAGTTAAACTCTGATCCTTCACGGGGGACATGAAATTTGATTGTTGATTTGGATCCTAGATCACGCGCTCTGCTAGCAGCTTGATTCACATCACCAGAATAGCCAATGACAAGGCAAATATCTTCGCTGGCAAGATCATTGATATAAGCAGATGAATGAAAATATCGAATGTATGGGCGGATTTTCAAAAGCTCTGTTTCAATTTTTCTGAGATCATCATCATTTGTCGTGTCTTTATCAAATCCATAATAATGTGCAAGGGTGCTCACCATCACAAGGGCTGAATCAAGCATGACAATGCCGCACTTTGATAATTTCTCAGCATATTCAGGCTTTAAGATAAGATCAAGACTATCAAGAGGCGCATCAGGAATGATCTCACGTACTTTTGTCTCATTCACCCCAAGGCCAATCACTGTATATTGATAGATAACGGCGTGTTCATTGCCAGGATCAACTTCCTCAGCAATCTTAGCAAGCTGCGGGTCGACATATTTTAAATTTGGAATTTTGCTTTTATCAAACTTATGCAAAGCGCCAATTGAAATGAGCCTTGGGACAGTTGGATTTGAGGAGGGAACTGCAACGTCATAGCCTGATTTTCCCGCAATGATCTTGGCTTCCATGACTTCTGAGGCATCTGTAATATCGTAATGGACCTTAATGCCTGTTTCTTTTGAAAAATTCTCGAGGGTATGTTCACCAATATAGTCATTCCAGCTAAAAACATTCACGATTTTTTCTGATTCATCAGCAAGAGCAGGTGCTGAAAGAGATAGAGTCAGAACGGATAGAAAAGAGAAAAGCTGATTTTTCATGTGAGTCATTTGGCTAGAATTCAAGATATTGCCTTTGAATCTAGCAAACTTTTATTGATTGGAGGTTAATAGGGGAGGGTGATGGGAAATAACCTGTAGTTAAACTTATGTTATTGTTTTGAAATGAATCTGATGATTGTATTTTGCTGGTTTCTAACCATAGTAGAATTCAAATAAGTGTATACCGTCACTCAGAGGGCTCCTACAGGAGCCCGTGGAGTCTCTTGGGTATATCAATAAGCATTGCATTATGTTCTCGTATTGATGAGATTCCACGCCACCTCTTTGGAGGTGGCTCTGAATGACGATTCACTAAATTCGAAAAATCATTGATGATGAATTGACTATCTCATTGATCATAAAGAAACTTTGTCCAGAGCCGATTTCTCTTTCTGAGTTCCATTTTGGAGAGCAGTTCTGTCGTAAAGGTTTTTTTCAAATCCGCAGGGGTCAGAAAAACTTTGCCTTCTTCCAAAAGCTCAGGGTTCATGTGTTTGCGAGATTCAGGGATCGCATTTGGATATTCGATGTGATTTGAAATAGCGCCCATCACATCTGGCCTTAGAATATAATTAATGTAGGCATAGGCATTCTCAATATGCTGTGAATCATTTGGAATGGCGAGCAAATCAAAGCTGATTTCAGAACCTTCACGCGGGATATAAAATTCAATATCTGTTGTCGTTCCAAGTTCTTTGGCACGGCTAGCAGCTTGATTCACATCTCCTGAAAAACCAATAGCCACACAAATATCACCGCTCGCTAGATCATTGATATATGAAGATGAATGGAAATAGCGGATATAAGGGCGGATCTGGAGTAGTTTATCTTCAATTATTTTGAGTTCAGCCTCATCTGTCGTGTCTTTGTCGAATCCATAATAATGAGCAATTGTGCTGATCATTTCAAGGGGCGCATCAAGCATCACAATACCGCATTTGCTGAGTTCTTTCGCATATTCAGGCTTTAACACCAAGTCAAGGCTATCAAGAGGTGCATTTGGGAGCAATTCTTTCACCTTGGTTTTATTAACTCCAAGGCCTAGAACAACATATTGATATATCACCGAATATTTATTGCCAGGATCAAAACCTTCTGCGATTTTGGCGAGTGTGGGGTCAATATATTTTAGATTTGGAATTTTGCTTTTATCTAACGGATGAAGAGCGCCCGTTGCAATCAGGCGCGGAACGCTTGGGTTAGAGGAGGGAAGCGCAACATCGTAACCAGATCGGCCTGAAATGAGTTTGGCTTCCATAATGTCAGATGAGTCCACAATGTCGTAATTGACTTTGATGCCCGTTTCTTTGGTGAAATTTTTCAGCGTGTTCGGCGCAATAAAATCATTCCAGCTATAAATATTCACAATCTTTTCATCGGTATCTGCCAGTGTCTGTAAGGGCAAGATGAAGATGAAGATGAAGCTGAGGCCGAGAATAAATGTAGAAAGACTTTTTGATATTTTCATGGACTTGATGAGCTCTAGTTGATTTTATAATAGTTTTTGTACCATGAGGCAAAGTTTTTAAGGCCAATTGCAATCGGTGTCTTGGGTGAAAAGCCCAGATCCTTCTGGCTTTCTGCAATATCTGCGTATGTTTGTGGAACATCACCCACCTGCATTGGTAGTGGATTGATAATCGCTTTGCGACCAAATTCAGCTTCTAGGATCGCAACAAAATCTTTTAGATTCTCAGATTTGTGGTTTCCTAAGTTATAAACCTTGTGGGGAATGCCTTTGTCATTTGCAGCAGCAGGACGTTGCATTGCAGCGATAATGCCGGAGACAATATCATCGATATAAGTGAAATCGCGTTTCATCTCGCCATGATTGAAAAGAGGAATTGGTTTTTCTTTCACAATACAATCCGCAAAAATAAAGGCAGCCATGTCTGGGCGACCGAAAGGTCCATAAACTGTGAAGAAACGAAGGCCCGTTGACGGCATTTTATACACATTGGCATAGGAATGAGCGATCATTTCACACGATTTTTTGGTTGCCGCATAAAGAGATAAGGGTTCATCAACCTGATCTTCAATGGAAAAAGGAATTTTGGTGTTTGCGCCGTAGACAGATGAAGAGCTTGCATAGACAAAATGTTTCAAGCCTTTAAGTTGCCTTGATGATTCCATCATCACAGTGTGGCCCATCAAATTGCTTTCAATATAAGCAAAAGGGTTGGTCAAAGAATATCTGACGCCAGCTTGAGCTGCGAGATGTACAACATAGGCTGCATCAGCATGCTTTTTGAAAATGGCTTCAATCGCTTCTTTATTCTCGATGCCTTCTTTATAGAAAGTGAAATGTTGGTTTTTCAACAAGGGTGCAAGACGTGCTTCTTTTAGAGTTACATCATAGTAGTCATTCATATTATCGATCCCGATCACTTTATAGCCCTGATCAAGAAGTGACTTTGCTGTGTGAGATCCGATGAACCCTGCTGCGCCCGTTAAAATAACTGTTTCTTGCATTTCATACCCTTTATTGTTGGTCTAATGATCAGAATTATACTTTACCATAAGTGAATAAAGTCTATCTGGGAAGCGTTTTTTTAGAGGAGGGGGTAATATTGTTTATTTCGAAAATTGTAATGGCGGATGTTTAGGAATTTCTTAACTTATAACCAGTCATCCTGAATTTATTTCAGCATCTATAGATCCGATAACGAGTTCAGGATGACAAGTATGGAGGACTCAATTTTCTTCTGCACTAAAAAGCAGAGCAGCGGCTTCTGGTGATATTTGAACAGCTGTTTCATTTTCTGATTTGATTTTATCAAAAAGTTCTTTTCTCAGAATGGTTGGCTTTGTATCAGACAAAAGTTGAAACCCGAGTTTGACTTGACCACTCTCAATGTGTGAGACGATAATTTCAATGACGCCGTCAATCACTATCGATTCATTCTTTTTCCGTTTGATGTAAAGCACAGTCACTCCATAGAGATTAGGATAATCAGAAAAGCCCGTTATACTTGATCCATCTCAACTTGAACCGGCGAGACGATCTCCCCAGTTAAATCAACTCTTCCTTCCGCGTTTGAAAGAGCATGTTTGTAAGGCTCACTTTTGGTGTAAAAGCAAAGGGCTTCTCTGACCATGATTTTAGAAATTGGTAATGAGGATACAGTCATTTGCAAGTAATCGGCCTTTGCAAAAATATCTTGGTGAATCCTAATTTTCAAGGGCTTAGGATTTGTGAGGCTGAAACACATCGGGTATGTTTTTACAAAGAAATTGATGATTTCAATAAGGCGTGCACGTCTTTGTGCTGGCGAAAAAAGGGGCTGTTGTGCTTTTTTTTCTCTAAAAGGGCGACGGTTTTCTTTGGCGAAGTTTTTACGTTTTCGATGAGGATCAGAATCCAAATTGTACGTTTGTGTATAAGGCTTCGTGTGAATATAGGAAGAGAATGTCTTACTTGCTCCTTCCTCTTTCCGATCAGATAAAACATAAACACGTTTTCTGGGACGGGGGATATAACTCATTCGTTTCTCGCTTGCTATTTTTGTTATGCGGCTAGTTTTAGGGTGAAAAGTAAAATGCCTATTGTAGAACAAAGCATCAACACCATTGATTTATAACCATAATAATGGTTTTGTAGTAAAAAGCAAGAAGAATATAGTTAACAAGCCCAGAGAGGCAAGTCTTGTTTGGCTCTTTCTGTATAGATTTTCTTACGATCTTTTCCTTTTACTTTTTTTTCTGTTTCAATCAAAGGGAAAAGGCCGAAATTCACATTCATCGGTTGGAATGTCTCAGCCTCTGCTTCACCCGTGACATGAGAAAGCAATGATCCTAAAGCAGTTGTTCGTGGGGGTTCTGACAGATTTGTTCCGAGAATCTCAGCTGCAGCAAAGCGACCTGCCATTAAGCCGCAGGCAGCAGATTCAAGATACCCTTCAACACCAGTGATTTGGCCAGCAAAGCGTAGATGAGGTTTTGATTTAAGACGTAAGAATGAATCTAAAAGGCGAGGTGAGTTGAGGAATGTATTTCTGTGTAGGCCGCCGAGTCTTGCAAATTCAGCATTCTCAAGGCCAGGAATCATTCTAAAAATTTCTGTCTGATCGCCATATTTAATTTTTGTTTGGAATCCCACAATGTTAAAGAGTGTTCCTATTTTGTTGTCTTGTCTTAATTGAACAACAGCATAGGGGCGTTCAGTCATAAAAGGGCTTGTAAGACCAACGGGTTTCATTGGGCCATAGCGAAGCGTATCAATGCCCCGTTCAGCCATAACTTCGATCGGCAGACAGCCTTCAAAATAAGGCGTATTTCTCTCCCATTCTTTGAAATCCGTTTTTGGGGCAGCAAGAAGAGCGTCAATAAAAGCCAAATACTGCTCTTTGTTCATAGCGCAATTGATGTAATCTTTGCCGCCGCCTTTGTCGTATCGAGATTGAAACCAGGCTTGTTCCATGTTAATGCTTTCGCGGTAAACAATGGGGGCAATAGCATCAAAAAAGGCAAGGCTATCTTCGCCCGTAAGAGCAAGGATTTTCTGAGATAAGGTTTCACTTGTGAGTGGTCCTGTTGCAATAATGACTTGTTTATAGGCGGATGTATCGGGAATATCAGTAATTTCGCCTGTGACAAATGTAATATTAGGGTGGCTTTTCAGTTTTTCTGTCACCATTGCTGCAAAGCCATCTCGGTCAACAGCCAGAGCGCCTCCAGCAGGAAGCTTGTGTTCGTCAGCAGCTTGCATAATCAGAGAATTTCGTTGGCGCATTTCCCAGTGCAAAAGGCCAACGGCATTATTTTCATCGTCATCAGATCTAAAAGAATTTGAGCAAACCAATTCAGCACAATGATCAGTGCTGTGTGCATCTGTTTTAACAACAGGTCTCATTTCATGCAGTGTGACTTTGATGCCTTTTATCGCAGCTTGCCAAGCTGCTTCTGAGCCGGCGAGCCCAGCACCGATAATGCATAATTCCTTCATTTCTTTGTCCTTAGTGATATTGAATATAGACTGTTTATACCCTGTCTTACTTTTTTTTGCACGTGTTTTTGTCCCTGCTGCTTGATTATTGGTATAATGTAACAAAACGTTACAAAATGCCATTGTACAAATGAAGGAGAATTTTATATTCTATAATCAGTTAAAATTTTAAATACAAAAAAGGCAATCAAATCATGTTGATGAATCACAAGGCAGAACAAGAGCGCAAGTACCATCAGAATACAATTTCTTTCCCAATTGATTGCATTGGCGTTGGTTTGCATAGTGGTAAAACAGTGAAAGTGAAGTTTTTACCTGCAGAAGCAAATTCTGGTATTACTTTTGTTCGTACTGATATCAAAATAAGCAATAACGTGATACAAGCGATTTATAGTAACGTTGTTGATACAAGAATGTGTACTGTGATTGCAAATGCTGAAGGCGCTTCTGTGAGTACAATTGAACACTTAATGGCAGCCCTGCGTGGCCTTGAAATTGATAATTTGCGTGTTGAAATTGATGGTCCTGAAATGCCAATTATGGATGGTAGTTCAGCAATGTTCATCTTCTTACTTGAATGTGCAGGTATCAAAGCCTTGCCAGTGATGAGACGCTACATCAAGATTCTGAAAAATGTACATGTTGAACGCGCTGACGCATCAGCCAGCTATGCGCCAAGTGATGTATGTGATTACACATTGACATTAAGCTATAATCATCCTTTCATCACAACTCAAAAATTAGACTTTAAACTTGAGCCATCTACTTTTAAATCTGGCCTTGGCCGTGCTAGAACTTACGGTTTTCTTGAAGATTTAGACAGTCTGCAAAAAGCTGGTCTTGGCCTTGGTGGGTCTTTAAACAATGTTTTGGTGATTGATCAAGATAAGGTTCTCAATGAAAATGGCTTACGTTATTCTGATGAACTCGTAAGACATAAAGTTTTAGATGCTGTCGGTGATCTGTATCTTGCCGGTGCTCCTATTTTAGGCCATTTCGAAGGCTATAAATCAGGCCATGAAATGAACAATAAACTTCTCAGAGCTATTTTTGCTTCTGAAGAAAACTGGTGCTATGTTGATCCAGAGCACACAGAATTACCTCATGACGAAGCTTTTGAAGCTGATATGAGACTTTCTGCTTAAAATATGAAAGCATTTTTTGAAAAAGCATGATAGAATCGTGGCCAATGATTTATTGTGTTTTGAGGAAAAATGACCGATTCAAGGAAAGTAAATCTGGTTTATGTACCAGATAAAAGATTAAAAACAGTATGTACACCGGTTGACAAGGTTGATCCAGAGCTATTGGATATTCTTGATCAAATGGTTGAGATCATGAATAAAAATGATGGTTGTGGTCTTGCAGGTCCACAAGTTGGTGTTTTGAAAAGGATTTTTATTGCTGATCCTTTCACAGACGGTCAATCCTGTGTTGTTAAAATGATCAATCCTGAAATTCTCTGGTTTAGCGAAGAAAAAGAGATTCACAAAGAAGGCTGCCTCTCTATTCCTGAATTTTATATTGATGTAGAAAGATCTTCATCAATAAAGGTTCGCTATTTAGATACTGATGGCACAAGTCAAGAAATGCTTGCCGAAGGCTTTCTTGCGCGCATTATTCAGCATGAAACAGATCATATAAATGGCGTTTTGCTCATTGATCGTGCAAGCCCTTTAAAACGAAAAATGGCTATTAGTAAGGTGCAAAAGCACTACAAATCAGATTCAGGCAATGAGTTGGGATAATCACACATGGCGGATAAAAAGTATAGAATTGCCTTCATGGGCACGCCCGATTTTGCTGTTCCTGCTTTAAAAAAGCTTTATGAAGCAGGCTATGAGATAGCTGCTGTTTACTGTCAAAAGCCACGGCCGAAAGATCGTGGACACAAGGTTCAGCCATCGCCTATTCAACTTTATGCTGAAGAAAAGGGTTTGCCTGTTTTTTGCCCGACTTCCTTCAGAAAAGAACCTGATGCGACCACTCATTTTCAATCGCTTGACTTAGATTTTGCAATTGTTGCTGCCTATGGGCTTATTTTGCCAAAATCCATTTTGGATGCACCTCGTTTTGGCTGTTTGAACATTCATGGTTCTCTATTGCCCCGTTGGCGTGGAGCAGCACCCATTCATAGAGCATTGCTTGCTGGTGATAAAAAAACAGGCATCACCATTATGCAAATGGATGAGGGGCTTGATACAGGTGATATGCTTTTAAAAGATGAAGTTACAATCACAGAACTATCAACAACTGCAGAACTTCATGATTCACTTGCCATGATGGGGGCTGATTTAATTCTGAAAGCGCTTGAAAATCATGCAAAAAGAGACTGGAATCCGATAAAGCAAAATGATGCAGAGTCAAATTATGCGCCAAAGCTTGAAAAAAACGAAGGCCAGCTTTCGTTTAAGATGTCAGCTGATCACATAGATCTTTCAGTAAGGGCCTTGAATCCTTGGCCAGGAGCCTATTTGCCTTACAAAGATGAGATGATTAAAGTCCTCGATGCGCGTAAAATTGATGACATTGAACACGCAAGTCCAGGGACTTTGCTATCATCAGAAAAATTAGTTGTTGCAGCAAGTAAGGATAGTGCTATTGAGCTCTTAACAGTTCAGAGGCCAGGGAGAACAAAAGTTTCTGGTGCTGATTTTATGCGTGGTGAGAGATTAATGAAAGGAGACTCATTCCTTAATCGAGGTGGAGCAT
>JAGPBS010000033.1 GCA_018063245.1 Alphaproteobacteria bacterium
AGTCTGCGTGGCCTGGGCAGTCAACGTGCGCATAGTGGCGCTTTGGTGTTTCATATTCAACGTGTGCTGTTGAAATTGTAATACCGCGTTCACGTTCTTCTGGTGCTTTATCAATCTGATCATAGCCCAAGAAGATTGCTCCACCTGACTTTGACATCACTTTTGTGATTGCTGCTGTCAGCGTCGTCTTACCATGGTCAACGTGACCAATCGTTCCGATATTACAGTGAGGCTTATCCCTCTTAAATTTTTCTTTTGACATCGTTATCTCCTATATACGTCTTGATACGTCGTGCAGTTAATTCAATTCTTACTAAGATTGATAAGACGGATTCTACTCTTAATCTCTATAGATGTAAAGAGTTGAGGCGAAAAAAAATCATCTTTTTTTGGTGGGGGGGGGATATGGAGCGGGTGAAGGGAATCGAACCCTCGTCACCAGTTTGGAAGACTGGAGCTCTACCATTGAGCTACACCCGCTTATGAAGCCTATAAATGGTGGAGGGGGTAGGGTTCGAACCTACGAACGCATACGCGGTCAGATTTACAGTCTGATGCCTTTAACCACTCGGCCACCCCTCCTCATTTTATGAGGTGTTTTTTGTTCGGCCATTTTTAGGCGAATAAAAAACAATATGTTAAATATCAGGATTTCTCAGAAAAAGTCAATCCTCTTTTTTTGTTTTTTGAAAAAAAATATTTTTATAAAAATGAGGGTGAGGGTAATTCTCATTGGAAAATATAGCTAAATGAAGGAATTAGGGCTCCTCAGTAAAGACAGCATTTACAAATTTGATAAAATGCGCTAGAGTGCGTGCAGACCAAATGCTGATTTTTTTGAAAGAGAGATCTTATGAGTATTTCTAAATCTTCCTCATCATCCCCTTATCTCTATGGGATACATGCTGTAAGGGCGGCTTTTTTGAATCCTGACAGACAAATTTCGCAGCTGATTTTAAGTCAGTCAAGCCTTGCTGAGTTTTCTGAAACGCTAGCAGAAGCCAAAAGGCAGAAGCTAAAAAGGCCTGAGCCGATCGTGAAAACAAAAGATTTCTTTGAGCAGAAATTGCCACCAGGTGTTGTGCATCAACAAATTCTGCTTTATACAAACCCTCTTGATCAGCCGAGTCTTTATGAAATTGTTGCGCAAAATGAAACAGAGCCTCATTTTGTGGTCATTCTGGATCAGGTAACGGATCCTCAGAATATCGGATCTATCATGAGGAGCGCTTGTGCTTTTGGAGCAAAGGCTTTGATTGTGCAAGAAAAAAATAGTCCTGACATTACGCCAATCATCGCAAAAAATGCATCCGGCGCAGTTGAGTATTTGCCTTATATTCAAGAGAATAATTTATCAGCGACTATGGCTTTTCTGAAAGAGAAGGGCTATTGGTGTTATGGCCTTGCAGAGGAAGGGTCTGAAGCTCTGCATAAAATTGCATTTCCGGAGAAAACTGTTTTGATTATGGGAGCAGAAGGAAAGGGGCTGCGTCGTTTGATTCGTGAGAATTGTGATCAGCTTTGTGCATTGCCAACCCAAGAGCCGTTACCGACATTAAATGTTGCAAATGCTGCAGCTGCAACTTTTTATGCGTGGCGTCTTTCCTTTTTAAAATAATTTTGAAAATGACATTTTTCATCTTGCCTTTCTGGCTTAAAATGGATAATGTAGTCACATTAAAGCGGCAGCGGCTTTTTAAAGTTGTGTTTGCCCTTTAATATTGAGAGGAAACGCCGGTTTAGCTCAGTTGGTAGAGCAACCGCCTTGTAAGCGGTAGGTCGTTGGTTCAAGTCCGACATCCGGCACCATTCTTTGGTCCCTCATTGTCAGAACTTTTTTAGAGTTTGTTCTGTATTATTATTCATCAACAGCATCATTATAAACGAGGCAACTCATGACAACAATTTCTAATCTGTTAGATGGTTATCAGCGTTTTCATAAGCGTCATTTTATAAAAGATGGTAGTCTTTATGAAATTCTTTCAACGCAAGGGCAGTCTCCTAAAACGCTTATTATTGCTTGTAGTGATTCACGGGTTGATCCTTCTATCTTGTTTGATGTAAACCCTGGTGATTTGTTTGTTGTTCGCAATGTTGCGAATCTTGTACCTCCCTATCAGCCTGCCTTTGATTCCTTTCATGGAACCAGTGCGGCTTTAGAATTTGCAGTCTGTCATTTGGGTGTTGAGAATATTGTTATTTTAGGTCACAGCCAGTGTGGTGGTATCAATGCTTTAATGGAGTCTGATTTAACAAAACAAGAGTCGGCAAAACAGTTCAGCTTTATCCAGAGCTGGGTTCAGATCAGTTTAAAAGCGAGAAATCATGTTGAGTTGCATCATGCAAATTTGTCAAAAGCTGAGAAGAATCAATGTTGCGAGAAGCACAGTATTGTTGTGTCGTTAGAAAATCTAATGACATTTCCTTGGATTAGAGAGAAAGTGCTTGCAGGTTCGTTATCATTGCATGGTTGGTATTTTTCTGTTGATACAGGAAAGCTTGAGAATTACTCAATTGAAACAAAAGATTTCGAGCAAATTTAAAAGCCCTTAGGGCTGCTAAGGGCTTTTTTTCTAGAAGAGCCTGCTGACGATTTCAAGGCTAATAATGTATCCAAAGAAAAGAAGGCTCAAGAGAACAGCGCACAGCATTAATCTTGAATTGGGTCCCATGCGATCTTGATATGGTTTTGAAAGAACCATTAAGTTTGGGACTATACCAAGGATGAAGGCGACAAAAATACCCGCAAAGCTAAGAATCGATGCAATCCCAGCAGGATAGATTTGAAGAATGAGCAAAGGAGGTAAAAATCCGATTGCCATGGCAAGCATTGATTTTCGGTGATTGATACGACCCGGCAGTGCATCTTTCAGGTAGCTAAATAAACTATGTCCCACACCTAAAAAAGAAGTAACAACAGCCGTGAGCATAATGCCGAAACTATATTTATGAAACGAATCGTTGGTGACCAGTGTGCTCAATTGATTGATGACCCCTGTTCCTTTATCTTGTGATGTTCCTATTTGCATGAGCCCGTCAGTGCCGATAACGCCAAAGGCAACGAGTTCCCAGCTGACATAGGCCAGGAGAATAATAATTGTCCCGATTGCCAATACCTTGTAGAGACTTTGCCGATTATGATTCAGATAGCCAGCAAGGGAAGGTAAAATAATCGAAAAACCAAAGGTTGTTAAAAGCATGCTTAATGTGTTTGGAATCTCCTGTGGCTCAAAAGAGATTAAATAATCTTTTTGAACGGCAGGCATAGCTGAGACAATAAGCATCGTTAAAAAGAAAATTTTTGCCCCTGTTATAAGTTGATTGATACGTGCTAAGTTTGAAAGGCCGCTATAGATGATAGCCCCAAGCAGGAACGAAAAACCAATTTGAGCACTGAGAGTTGTGAGTTTGATGCCAAGGTAAGTCTGTGTCAATTCAATGATCCATTTAGAGCCAACTGTGATGTACATTGAAATCAAGGCCATTAAGAGAATTAAAAAGGTAAATTGAACAACTTGATTCATGGTTTTGCCTAACAGAGTTGTTGTCATGGTTGCTAAATCGACATCTCCAGAAAAACTGAGGCGCGCTTGAATCATATTAAAAGCTGCAAAGCTCATGAAAATCCACGTGATGAAAAGAGCGCAAAGTGCGCCCCAAAAACCACATGAGGCTGTTGAGATGGGAAGGGCTAAAATGCCGGCACCTATGGCCGTTCCGACAATAAGCAGGATGCTTTGTATGTGTTTGTAAGTCATTTGTTTTCCATTGAAAAAATTGAGTAAATCTGACTTGCGTAAGAGCAAGAGAGGTGAAAAGAATAGCAAAAAAGGGTGTGGAAAATGATTGCGCTGCTAGAGCGCAAAAAAGAATGAAAAGTGAAATGATATAGGTAAATTTCTAGCCATGCTTTTACACTAGCTTAAAAAGCGGAATAAGTCAAGGTGATAGGAGAAATCGTAAATGGATCTTTAGTTATTTTTTCCTGTTTTTCTGAAATGATATCGTTTAAACTTGATCAGATAAAGTGAGTTTAAAAATAAAAGAATGACGGAAGACGATCAAAAAAACAATAAATTACAATACCTTACCGGCGGAGTGCTGATTTTGCTCGCCATAGGTGGTTTGTTGTATTTTTTTGGGTTTCGTTTACCGGGTGGTTCAAATCCAAATGCGATGCCAGCGCCAGCTGTTTCGGTTCTTGAGATTGCGCCAAGGGATATTCCTGTTACTTTTGAGTATGCAGGACGCAGTGCAGGGTTTCGTGAAATTGAAATTCGCCCAAGAGTGAGCGGTATTCTCAAAAAACGCCATTATGTCGAAGGGCAATTTATCAAGCAGAATGCTTTGTTGTTTGAAATTGATCCGGCACCTTTCCAGGCTCTCCTTGCTCAAGCAAAAGCTGTTTTTCTTCAATCAGAAAGCAATTGGACTCGCGTAAGTGAGCTCATAAAAGTCAAGGCTGTGAGTCCTCTTGAATATGAAACAGCAAAATCATCCTATGAGCAGGCAAAAGCAGAGCTTGATACGGCTGAAATTAATTTAGGATATACCCAGATTATCGGGCCAATTCCAGGCGTGACAAGCCAAGAAGGCCTTTCAGAAGGGAGTCTTGTGGCAGCTGATACGAGCATCCTCACAAAGATAGCGCAGCTTGATCCTATCTATATCAATTTTGCAGCGCCGGATGCAGATATTCTGATGCAACGCAAAGAGATTGCGGCGGGAAAAATGGCTTTGCCAGAAGATCGAAAATTGCGAGCAGAGATCCACCTGAATGATGGTACAACCTATGCTCATGAAGGACTCATCGATTTTATGGATAGTGTGATTGATTTGCAAACAGGAACTGTGCATGCCAGAGCCATTGTGAACAATGAAGATGCAAAAATTCTGCCAGGACAATTCGTGAGACTCATTGTGAAAGGTTTTGTAAAAAAGGATGCGATTGCTGTTCCGGATCAGGCGATCTTGCAAGGTCCACAAGGGCAGTTCGTTTATGTTGTTGATGGCGATAATAAAGCGCAAATCAAGCCAGTCAAGATTGGTTTGTTGAATGGCACGAATCGCCTGATTGAAGAAGGTCTGAGTGCGGGTGATCATGTTGTTATTGGCGGGATGATTAAAGCCAGACCAGGTGCACCAGTTCAAGTGAAGGAACCAGAGGCTCCAAAAGATACAAAAGATACAAAAGATACGACAAATAAAGATTCACCGAACACGCCTGAAAAGAAGTGATTTTGGTAAGAAAAGCTTATTGAGATAAGAATAAAAAAGGGATAGTAGAATTGTTTTCACGTTTTTTCATTGAGAGACCCGTTTTTGCTTCTGTCTTGTCGATTGTTATTGTATTTGCTGGCTTGATATCAATGTTCACCTTGCCGATTGCGCAATATCCTGACATTATCCCGCCTGATGTTGTTGTGACCACAAATTACCCAGGAGCAAGTGCTGAAGTGATTGCAAGT
Source organism: Alphaproteobacteria bacterium (assembly GCA_018063245.1). Lineage (NCBI taxonomy): Bacteria > Pseudomonadati > Pseudomonadota > Alphaproteobacteria > Alphaproteobacteria bacterium. The sequence continues at coordinate 5,469 of JAGPBS010000033.1, forward strand.
ACAGTTGCAGCGCCTCTTGAGCAGCAAATCAATGGTGTTCCTCACATGATTTACATGCGCTCAACAAGCACAAACAGTGGTGCTATGTCTTTAACTGTATCGTTTGATATTGGCACGGATCCTGATCAGGCATCGATTGATGTGAATAATAGAGTTCAAGCTGCAACAGCCAGATTGCCTGAAGAGGTGAGACGGCAAGGGGTCACTGTTAATAAAAGAAATAGTTCTATTTTGCAGGTGATTACAATGTACTCACCGGATGGGCGATATGATCCCATTTTTATCAGTAACTATGCATTGGTCAATGTTGTTGATGAATTGAAGCGTGTTCCTGGTGTTGGGGATGTCTCTATTTTTGGTGCAAAAGATTATTCTATGCGTGTCTGGTTAAGGCCCGATCGACTCGCTCAATATAAGCTCACTCCTGATGATGTGGCCGTGGCCATTCAAGAACAAAATTCTCAATTTGCAGCAGGTCAGTTTGGGCAAGAGCCTATGAACAATCCACAGGCCTTTACTTATACCGTGACAACGCAAGGTCGGTTTGTTGATCCGAAAGAATTTGAGAACATTATTTTGCGCTCAGACTCGAACGGTGCAACACTTTACTTAAAAGATGTTGCGCGCATTGAACTGGGGGCTTTGGATTATAGCTTTCAGGCAACCTATCAAGGTAAACCGGCCATTGCAATGGGGCTATATTTACAGCCTGGCGCCAATGCTTTGTCAACAACCTCGGCCATTCGGGCAAAGATGGAAGAATTGTCAAAGCGTTTCCCAGAAAGCATTAAGTACGGTCTACCTTTTGATACAACAACATTTGTGAAGGTCTCAATTGAGGAAGTTGTGAAGACATTTGGTGAAGCGATTTTACTTGTTGTATTGGTTGTCTTTATCTTTTTGCAGAATTTACGAGCGACTTTCATTCCAATTCTGGCCGTGCCTGTGTCCTTAATTGGGACATTTGCAGGCATGTATTTGCTGGGTTTTTCCATAAACTTGCTTACTTTGTTTGGTCTGGTACTCGCAATTGGGATTGTTGTGGATGATGCGATTGTGGTCCTTGAGAATGTGGAGCGGATTCTCTCAACTGAAAAACTTTCTCCCAAAGAGGCTACGATTAAAGCGATGAAAGAGGTCTCGAGTCCTATCGTTGCGATTGTGCTTGTTTTGTGTGCGGTGTTTGTGCCTGTTGGATTTTTGGGCGGCATGACAGGGGAAATGTATAAGCAATTTGCGATTACGATTGCCATTTCAGTTGTGATCTCAGGGATTGTGGCTTTGACCTTAACACCGGCTCTCTGTGCTCTTATTATTAAGCCTGTCCATGATGAGCCTAATTTATTCTTTCGCGCCTTCAATCGTGGGTTTGACGCTTTTGTGGCGCTTTATATGAAGGGCGTTGAGTTTCTGATTAAACATCTCATGCTGTCATTTGCTCTTTTTGGTGTGTTTTTGGTTGCGACGATGATTATGTTTTTCCGTCTTCCGGGCTCATTGGTGCCAGATGAAGATCAAGGTTATGTTCTTGTTATGGATATTTTATTGCCTGGAACAGCTTTGAATCGAACCATTCACGTTACAGAAGCAATGACTGATGCCATGCTGGAACAGCCAGAGATCCAAGAAATTGTGACCTTTGCGGGTTTTGATATTTTTAGTTTTTCTTTGAAAAGCAGCGCAGGAGCATCATTTGTGATTTTAAAACCCTGGAATGAAAGACCAAAGCCAGGTTCAGATGCAAAATCTTTGACAGGCCGGATTATGGGGATTGGTTCACAAATGCAAGATGCTGTTGTGCTTTCCTTTAACCCGCCGCCGATTACGGGGATCAGTTTGACTGGTGGTTTTGAAGGCTATTTACAAAATCGCTCAGGAGCTGATATAAAAACCTTGGCTGATACAACAAATGCTTATCTGGAAGCGGCGAGGAAAAGGCCAGAGCTTACAGGATTGCAGACAACAATTTCAGCAAATGTACCCCAATATTATGTTGAACTTGATCGTTTAAAAGCAAAGTCTTTGGGCGTTTCAGTAGATTCAATCTTTTCAGCTATGCAAAGTACGTTCGGGAACTTTTATGTGAATGACTTTAGTATGCTCGGTCGTATTTTTAGAGTGAGCCTACAGTCTGATGCTGACTTTAGAGAAAAGCCGGAAGATTTGAGATATGTCTTTGTGAGATCTGCAGCAGGAGAAATGATTCCGCTCGATACACTCGTTCATGTGAAGCGTATTATTGGTCCTGATCTGGTGGATCGATTCAATATTTTCCCTGCAGCCAAGATTTTAGGAGGGCCTGCACCAGGTTACAGCTCAGGACAAGCATTGCAGGCGATGGAAGAAGTTGCAGCAGAAACTTTGAGTTCTGACTATACATTGGCCTGGACAGGCTCTGCTTTCCAGGAAAAAGCAAGTAGTGGAACGAGTGGTTTGACTTTCTTTTTCGGGATTTTGATGGTTTTCTTGATTCTAGCGGCTCAATATGAGAGATGGTCTCTACCGATTGCTGTTTTAACGGCTGTTCCTTTTGGGGTTTTTGGTGCTGTGCTTGCTGTTTTGATGCGAGGTCTGACCAACGACGTTTATTTTCAGGTTGGCCTGTTGACCTTGATTGGTTTGAGCGCAAAGAATGCGATTTTGATTGTGGAATTCGCTGTGATGAAGCGCGATGAGGGCGAATCTATTCTTGATGCAGCAATTGATGCAGCCAAATTAAGATTCCGTCCGATTGTGATGACATCTTTGGCCTTTATCTTGGGTTGTTTGCCGTTGGCTCTAAGTTCAGGTGCAGGGGCAGGGAGCCGTCACTCAATTGGTACAGGTGTTATTGGCGGAATGCTTGGAGCAACTTTGATTGCAACATTCTTTGTGCCAATGTTTTATGTAGTGATTACAAAGCTTGCAGATCCTGATAAAAAAAAGAAAGAGTCAGATGAGCCTGCCGGAGATCCGGAGGTGCCGCGTGCGTAGTCTCTTTTTGGTTTTCTTTTTATCGGCCTGTGCGGTTGGTCCAGATTATAAGCCAGTTGAGTTAGATCTTCCAGCAGGCGTGAAGCAATCAAGTGCGGTGTCTCAGCGAAAAGAAGCTGTATCGCTTCATGCTCATGACTCAGATCAGGCTCACATTGCACTCGACTGGTGGAAAGTTTTTAAAGATCCGATGTTAGAGACATTGATCGCTCATGGACTTGAGTATAATCAAGATCTTTTAAAAGCAACTTATCGCATTGATGAGGCAAGGGCTCAGTTGGGTTATACACAAGCGAATCAATTCCCCTCTATTGACGGAACAGCTGCTTTTGTGAGAACAAGCAATAGTGAAAGAAAGCATTCTTTTACAACGCCTCTTCCGTCCATTCCCTACAATGATTATTCAATGTCAGCTCTCTTGAGTTATGAAATTGATTTATGGGGCAGACTCAGGAGAGCGACAGAGGCTGCACGGGCAACCTTGATGGCTGAAGAAATCAATCGCGATCTGGTCAGGCTTGTTTTAATCGCAGATATTGCCAATGGATATTTTAATTTACAGGCCTTGGATCAAAAAATTGATTTTACGCAATCTGTAGTGAAATCCTATGAAGAATCATATCGATATGAATATGAGCAAGCTCGCTTAGGAGCGATTCCTCTTACAGATATGTATCAAATGCGGGCTGAGTTAGAGTCGAGTCGTGTTGCTCTTTCTGTTCTGATGCAGTCGAGACAAGAACAGCAAACGGCGCTGGCAGTTTTAGTTGGTGAAACGCCAAGAGAGATTGTAGAGCACTCTTATAAAGTGAAAAGAAAAATGCAAGACTACGCAGCTCTTTCACCGATTTTGCCGAAGATGCTGCCGTCAGATTTACTTGAAAGACGCCCTGATATTCAAATTGCAGAACAAAATTTGATTGCCGCCAATGCACAAATTGGGTTTGTAAAAGCAGATTACTTTCCAAAGATTTCATTGTCGTCATTGATTGGTCTTGATAGTACGCAGAGCAGTACGTTGCTGAAACGATCAGCACGTTACTGGAATGCTGGTGGTTCTGCAACTATGCCGCTGCTTGAATTTGGTCGAACCAGCTCTCAGGTCAGAGAGGCAGAAGCCGTCAGAGATCAGGCAGTTGTTGCTTATCAACAAGTCGTTCAAGGTGCTTTCAAGGAAGCGATTGATGCCTTGAAAGCTGAAGAGCACGCAAAGATGGGTAGTCAAAATGCACTGGCATCTGCAAAATCTTATGCTGAGACATTACGCTTAATTAAGCTCAGATATGATGCAGGCTTGATCAGGCAGCTTGATTATTTGATTATTCAGCGTGGTTATGATCAATCTGGAATCGAGGCCATCAATGCTGAGCTGACGTATTTGAGTTCTATCGTAAACCTGTATAAAGCTCTTGGTGGTGGATGGTCTAATGCCAATCGTCATTTTTAAATGATCCAAATGGATTTTTCAAGATTCGGCTTTGCGCACCTATTTATATAGGCTTGCGCAGCCTCACTTTTAAATCCACTCGTCTGATTTAATCTGACAATTGGTCTTATGCCAATCGTCATTGAATTCCACTTTTGGTCTTATACCAAAGGGAGCCGATCATTTCATGCATAACGAGAAAGCTTGGATAGATCATTTTAGGAGATGGTAAAAAGTTTTTGCCTGAAAAAGGGAGTGCCATCGGCAGAGTAGGGGCGGGCGTTACAATGAATCCCATTTTCTCAAAAATATTAAGAGCGCGGTGCATATGATAAGCGTGGGTGACAAGAATAATTGATTTGATGTTTTTCCCTTCAAGAAGAATTTTTCTGGTGTTGAGCGCATTCTCATAGGTTGTCAGGGATTGATCTTCTTGATATGCAACGGGAACATGAAACTCATTGATTAACACATTGGCCATATAATTTGCAGTTGCTTTTTGCTCTTTTGGGAACTTACCTCCAGAAACGAGAATGGGCAGAGGTTGTTTACGATAGATCATGGCGCCTCTGCGAACGCGCTCGAGACTTGTGTCATCGAGAGTTTCTCCCCCATATTCAAGGGCGCCAGATTTAACACCGGCTCCTAAAATGACGATTGCTTGTGGTGGGATACTAGGCGTAAGATTCAGTCTGCTTTCTGGAACTTCAATGACTTTATAGAGCCCATATACATAAATGGGCGTTGATGTGATATACAAAGCGACCAATGAAGCATAGGCAATTTTATAAAGCTTCTTTTTTGCTGTCTTGTGTGTTTTCGTTATTTTGTATAAGAGGTGAAAAGAGAGACATATGAGTGCTAAATTGATGAAAAGCATAGGGGGTAGAAATAGAATTTTTAAGAGTGATGTCATTTATTCCTCGGGGTTCGGATGCAGTCTATTGCGTATTTTAGTTGGGATAGACCGAATTTTATCAATATATGTTACGTTGGCTTCAATCCAATAAAGAACTTCATGTTTTTTCCCGAGAGCCTCTTTGTAAGAGAGATTGCCAGCCATGAAGTCATAAAAAGATTTTCCATTCTCAAGAAAGTATTGGATTAATATTGCATGAGCCAAAAGACCTGGTTTAATCCGTCCATCAGCTTTATATGAAATCCCGCTTTGATAATAAGAAATAACGCCATTTTGATCAAAGAAATAAAAATACCCGAGAATCTCCGTTTCCCCCTTCACTCTGACCAGATGTGTTTTCTTTTGCTGAAAGGTTGTTTTGATGAGAGACAGATGAAAATTCAGAAAATCTTGATTTTCAAAGGCGCCAGTGATTTTGCGTTGTCGCCAAGAAAAGTTATGGAGATAGGCAAGCTCTAAAAGGTAGGTTGTGGCTTCATTTTCATCTTGAGCAAAGTCGAGAGAGAGTGTTTTATAATGATCTTTAGCCTTTGTGAGATGTCGTTTTGTACTTTTTCCGAGGCTATCTTCGTAAGATTGCCCGCTTGTACGCAGCTGGTTAAGGTTGACGCCATAAGATGATTGTTCACTTAATGTGTTGATCTTTAGATATTCTGTGAGGATCGAGTATAGAGACGATTTGATGCCACTTAAGATAAAGTGATCAAGGGGTTTGGATTGTATGAATGACATAAAATGGTGCAAGGCTTCCATTTTATGTTCCGGATGAAATAGAGGCTCATTATATTCGATATAGACTTGATCTTTTTTAGGCAATCCCGTTTGATGGAGATAGTAGGTTGTTGTTTTCTTAAGAAAATGATATTTTGTCTGTTCACCAAAAAGACAAAGTCCTATAATAAGATTGTGGCTGTTACGGATCTCAAGAAAGTAAAAAGATGTCTCTTGAGAGCTGAGAATCACCTGCTTGATGAAAGGCCAAGACTGAAAAAAAGAAGGTTCTGAAATTAATGAAAAATTAATCCAAATCTTTTCAATATCTTGAAGATTATTTGGTTGAATGAGAGAAAATCGTGTGAATTGTGATTTGTCCATGAGGCTATTATATGCATCTTTCTATTAAAAATTCTATTGATGAATGTTCATCCGCGGAAAAAGCTTTTTTACGAGAGGCTGGCAATATGAATTTTTATTGCGGCTTGCCTTGGGTTACTCTTTTATATGAAACATGCTTCACGCGACAAGTTAAGTTGGTTCTTTGTTTCTTTTATGATGATCATGAGGGAAAGCCGATGGCTTGCCTTCCGATGAGAGCAGAGACAAAGAAACTCTATCGTTTGTTCACTCAAAAATGTTTAATGCCTTTGAGCAATTTCTATAGTTGTGATTATGGTATCAGCGCTCATAAGGCTGACATTGATTATCATCGCTTGGCAAGAGCCTTAGTCAATTATTTTATTGTATCTGAGTTTGATCTTTTGGCATTAGATACGTGTTTTGATAGTAAATTTATTGATGAGATGCTTGTGTGTGGAGAGCAGAAAAAGCTTCTGCATGAGCGCTACACTCATTTTATTCAGCGATATGATATTTTTAGAGATAGAAAATCGATAGTGATTGATCAATTGCCATCAAAATTGGCTCATACTTTGACACGTAAGGGTAAAAAAGCAAAACATGATTTTGATGTACAGGTGCATTTCTATGAAGGAAAAACTTTAGAGCAAGGGTTTTTGGCTTATAATGCTGTTTATCAAAAGGCGTGGCAAAAAGAAGAACCTTTTTCTGGCTTTATGTCTCGATTCGTTGAGGCTGCAAATGAAGATAATAGGTTGCTGATCTCTGTTCTCACTTTTAATGATCAGCCGGTTGCAGCGCAAATATGGCTTGAGTGGAAAGCTGGTATTTTTGCGATCTATAAATTGGCTTTTGATCAGGCTTACCAAAAATATTCACCAGGAAGTCTTTTGCTTCATGAAAGCTTTGACTATGTTCTTGCCAATAAGAAGGTGAGAGAGATTGACTTTGGAAGAGGAGATGATCAGTATAAAAGAGATTGGCTGCCAATGGCGAGAGCTGCTCATGGCTGTGTTCTCTATAAAAGAACATTATTGTGGCGATTAATCTTTATAGCCAAGAGAATTGTTCATTTTTTAAAACATAAAAGATAGGCTTACTGCCAGCGCTTGTTCTCTGCGATGTGAATCCCAAAAAGATCCAAAATACGGATGAGTTGGTAATCAATTGCCTCAATCATATTTGATGGCTTTGTGTAAAAGGAAGGCATGGGTGGCGCTATAATTGCCCCAGCTTCAGTTGCACGTACCATGTTGCGGAGATGGTTGAGATGTAACGGTGACTCTCTTGTCATTAAAACAAGGTGTCGTCTTTCTTTTAGCACCACATCGGCGGCCCGTGAGATTAAAGAGCCTGTGATTGCAGCTGCGATTTCACCTAATGTATTCATGGAGCATGGTGCAATGATCATCCCTTTGGTGATAAAGCTTCCGCTAGAAATGCTGGCTGTAATATCGGTTGGCTTATAAAATACATCTGCAAGAGCCAGTACGTCTTTGATTTTATAATTTGTCTCATGGGCGATGGTAATTTCAGCGGCCTGTGATAAAATGAGATGTGTTTCAAAGAGATCCATTTCTCTTAAGAGTTCTAGGAGGCGAATCCCATATAAGACGCCAGATGCACCAGTTATCCCGACGATGAGTCTATCTTTTTTGTTTGGTAGCAGATTATTTCCATCGCTGATCATTTTTTTATCCTTTAATGAGCAATTTAGGTATATAATGGTTGGTGGACAGCAGATTGTTGTTCATCGTTGGTTTTTTCAATTTTTAACAGAAGGAGGATACCTATGTCGCATTATAGTGGTTTAGAGAATCATATTCAATCTTTAGAAAGTAAACACCATGATGTTGAAACAATGATTGAAGATGAATTAAAACGCCCTCATCCGGATGATCACAGGCTCCACGAGCTCAAGAAAGAAAAATTGAAAATTCGTGATGAAATGATGAAACATAAAATCCATTAAAGTATCATAAGAATTTCAAAAAAGAGCCATTCGTGTGAATGGCTCTTTTTAATTGAGACTAGAAATCGATGAGATCAGATGAGTCGGACTGGATACTATTGAAATAGCTATGAGCGGAACGAAGCAATTGATATGCATAGTCATGATCGTTTTTCATTTGCACTGATGCTTTGTTAGCAACGTCATCAGGGATGATATTGAGCTTTCGGCCAGTGGATAAAGCAATTATATAATTTTGACAGGCCTGTTCAAAATAGTAAGTGTTATGTAGGGCCTCTGCAATTGAGGCGCCTGTAATGATAACGCCATGATTTGCTAAAAGGAGCACCTTTTTATCAACCAAAAGGTCAGAAAATTTCTCCCCTTCGCTTGTATCATGAGCAAGTCCATTATAATCGGTTTCATAGGCGATTGATTGATAAAAGCGGACACCATTTTGATTGATCATCGGCAGAGTCATATCTTCAAGAGAGGCGAGAGCCGTTGCATATGGCATGTGTGTGTGAATAACACAATAGGCATCTTCAATTTGTTTATGAATGGCACCATGAATGGTGAGAGCGGTTTTTTCAACCTTGACCTTATTAGATTGTTGTAATGTGATCTGATCTGATTCTAGTGGAACAGTTATAAAATCATTTGGATATAATTCTTCAAATGAAAGACCATATGGGTTGATCAGAAAATGGTTGTCAAGTCGAACTGAAAGATGGTTATTCACGCCTTCGTGTAGGTCGAGTTTGGCGATCCATCTTGCTGCAACTGATAAATCGCAACGGATTTCATGGAGGAGGTGAGCGGCAGTTAAATTGAGAAGCGAAGGGTCCGATTGTATTTTCATTATATAAGCTATTTTCTTTATGTTTGGTTCAGTTTCGTGATATTGTAACAGAAAAATGAATTTGGATGTGAAAAATGATACCACGCTATTCAAGGCCAGAAATTGCTCATATTTGGGATATTGAACATCGTTTTTCCTTAATGATGCAGATAGAAATTTATGTTGCGGAAGCGCAGGCGTCACTTGAAATTATCCCACAAGATGCTTATGAAACTATTAAATCAAGAGCAAAATTTTCAATTGACCGTATTGCTGAAATTGAGAAAGAAACACAGCATGATGTGATCGCTTTTTTGCAGAATTTATCAGAAAATATTGGTGAAGAGAGCGCTCGGTATTTGCATAGAGGTCTTACATCATCAGATGTGCTTGATACGGCTTTTGCCTTACAACTAAAGGATTCTGCAGACATTTTGATTGCTGACCTTGAGTCTGTTCTTGCAAATTTAAAAGAGAAGGCTTTGACTTATAAGATGACACCTTGTATTGGGCGCAGTCATGGTATTCATGGTGAACCAATCACAATGGGGCTCAAATTTTTAAATCATTTTGCTGTGTTTGAGCGTCATTTAGAGCGTTTAAAGAAAGTCAAAGACGATATTTCAACATGTGCTTTATCAGGACCCATGGGGAATTTTACGAATATCGACCCACGTGTTGAGTCGTATGTTGCAGAAAAATTAGGCCTTAGGCCTGAACCTATCTCAACGCAAGTGATTCCACGTGATCGTCATGCTGCTTTTTTTTCAACCCTTGGCCTAATCGCTGCCTCAATTGAGAACTTTGTGACTGAAATTCGCCATTTGCAAAGAACAGAAGTGGGGGAGCTCGCTGAAGGGTTCGGTAAAAAGCAGAAAGGCTCAAGTGCAATGCCTCATAAGCGGAATCCTGTTCTGTCAGAAAACCTCACCGGCCTTTCAAGGTATATTCGCTCTTTGATTGTGCCCGCTCTTGAAAATGTTGTTTTATGGCATGAACGTGATATTTCACACTCATCCGTTGAACGTATCATAGCGCCTGATATGATTTTGGCGCTTGATTTTGCTCTCTCACGACTGAGTTCATTGATTCAAAACTTAGATCTATTTCCAGAGAAGATGACTCAGAATATGGACCTTACAAGAGGCGCTTTTTATTCTGGAACCATACTGCTTGCCCTGACAGATGCAGGGTGTGAGAAAGGACTTGCCTATGATTTGGTTCAAAAAAATGCATTCGTTGCTCATGAAAAGAGGACAGATTTTGTTCAAGAGGTTTGCCAGGATGCACAAATATTAATCTATCTTACGAAAGATCAAATCACAGAGATCTGTTCACAAGCCCATTTTAATCGTCATGTAGATTTTTTATTTGATCGGGTTCTTTAATACAAACCCTCATGTTTAAATGAGATCTGTCTCAGGGTAGAAGATAGAGTTTTTGTCATCCTGAACTTGTTTCAGGATCTAGAGATGCTGAAATAAATTCAGCATGACGCGTTAGAGAAGATGAGATTCCATCCTCCTACGCTAAAGCTTCGGCGGGACAGGAGCCACCTCTCAAGGAGGTGGCTCTGAATGACGCCTCTTGAAGTCAAAAATAATAGTTGCTGATGAACAAGAGGTGTTCAGTCTAGTAATGATTTACTGCAGCATTTGTTTGATGAACTTTTGGACTGCCACATCGTCACGCGTCATCCCAATCTCTTGAATGAGGGCTTCTCTATAAAGAGACATCACATCATTTTTCAGTTCAGATTCAACTGCTGGAATAAATTGTTTGAGATCGGCATCGCTTGGTTGTTTGCTGATTGCAATGTTTGAGATCTTTGTGATGTGGAAACCTTTAGGTGTTTCTGTTTTAAAGATTTCGTTTTCACCATAGTGGAACAGTTCAGAGTAAAGAGCATCAGGAACGGCTTTGTTTGTATTTTTTTCATCCATACGTCTGATATTGTCAATATGTTGTAAAATACTTTTTGAATCTTGTGCAAGAGATTCATAAGAAGCGCCTTCTTCAGCCTTTTTAATAATAGATTCTGCTTGTAAAAAGAGGATTTGTCTTTTTTCTTCAGCAATCCAGTCACTCAAAACTTGCGGTCTAATATCATCAAGATGAGAGACACGTTCATCGTTTTTAGCATCAAGACGAACAAGAAAGATATTTTCATTTTCATCTTCAAAGAGAGGACTTTCTTCACTTGGATTGAGCTTAAATGTTTCATCCACCAGGATTTTTGGAAGGTCTGATTTGACAGATGTTTTATCCTTCAGGATCATACCGTTTTTGGTAATGCTTTTCGCCCGATATAATGAGAGTTTCTCGGATTGAGAAATTTCCTCAAGGCTTTTGCCTGCTGCGATTTGGTCATCTAAGTTCTTTGAGAGATTATCAATCGTTGAATGCATCTCACCTTCAAGAGCTTGATTTTTTAGGTCGTCTTTAACCATCTCATACATTTTAATATGAGCAGGTTCAATGTTTTCTAATTTTGCAATAATCCACCCAAGAGATGTTTTTAACGGACGGCTGACATCACCTGTTTTTGAACTAAAAATAAAGTCACGTAAATTAGGGAACATCACATCATTCTTGCTGAGATGAGTTAGGTTCGCAATTTTTACGTTGAGTGTTTTTGCGGCCTCATTAAATGATTTGCCTTGTGAGAGCTGTGTTAAAAAAGAATCGGCTCTTTCTTCATCCTCAAAAACGATTTGATTGATGCTTCTTTTCTCAGGGATTGTGTATTTATCGAGGTTATTATTATAGACCTCACGTAAGTTTGATTCGGGGATTTCAATATCCTTCAACAGATCTTTCTTTTGGATTTTGATATAGGTCAGATCTCTTGTCTCAGGAATCTTGTAGCTCGATGATTTGCTTTCAAGGAATCTTTGTAAGATATCATCACCTGGATCATCAGGCGATTTGACTGAGTCCTTACTTAAAAAGAAAGTATCGATGCTCCGCGTTTCTTGAGAGAGCCAATAGGCAAGACTAAGGTGTTCTTTTGAAGGTTCAATAATAGGGGCAACTGATGCGAGAAGCATTTGCAAAGCAATATCATTTTGGATTGATTTTGCAAAAGCATCCTCAGGGATTTGGTTTTGAATGAGAATTTGTGAGAGTTTTTTAGGGTCAAACTTGCCATTTTCATCTAAAAAGACAGGCATTGTTTTAATTTTTTGAACTGCAACATCCTCACTGACATTAATATGTGCTCTTTTGGCAGCTTGAGTGAGAAGGCTCATAGACATCAATTGGTCGAGTGATTGAGTGACAAGGCCTCCATAAATGGCTTGGTCTTTTGTGATTTTTCCACCGGACTGCGCTTGGATTTGCTGAAAATTTTTATTGAATTGTCCATAGAGCATTTGTGGTGTGATTGATTGTCCCCCCACTTTTGCGAGATTTTGATTGCTTGTGCTGCTTGCAAAAACACCTGAGAGTCCCCAACCTGCAAAACTCAGAATGATAAGGCCAAATAATACCTTGACGATAATCGTATTAGACGCATTGCGGAAGATTTGAAGCATGGTAATTTTCTCGTTATAGCTGTAGGTTGATAGTTAAATGTAGATGAGCAACGCTTAAAATTTACCTGATTTTTTTAATTTTGCCTACTCTTTTTATTGACGACCATGGTATGTTAGAAAAAAATAAAGGAGCTATTCTCGATGCAAAAGAAATTAATCGCCGGTAATTGGAAAATGAACCATCAGACTGCTGATGTTGAAATATTTGCGCGTGACTGGAAGAAACTAACGGATCAGAAAGCCTTATTGTCTGATGCAACTTTATTGATTTGCCCGCCATTTCCGCTTTTATCATTTACAAAGAGAGCATTTGAATCTTTGAATATTGCAGTTGGAGCCCAAGATTGCTCAGCACAGAAATCAGGCGCCTATACGGGCGATGTGGCGGCATCTCTTTTGAGTGATGTGGGCGCATTATACGTTATTGTGGGGCATTCTGAGCGTCGGCAATATCATGCTGAGTCCAGTCATTTGATCGCACTCAAAGCGGATCAAGCGATTGAATCTGGTCTTGTGCCTATTATTTGTGTGGGTGAAAATCTTGAGCAACGTGAGCAAGGTCAAGCTTTTGATATTATTGCAGAGCAGTTAAGGGATTCTTTAAGTGTAAAAGGGCTGAATAGCAAATGCGTTATCGCTTATGAACCAATCTGGGCTATTGGTACGGGTCGTACGGCTTCTATTGACGATATTCAATCTATGCATGGCTTTATATTGGATAAAATTCAGAATCGCTTTCCGGTGCTTTATGGTGGGTCAGTGAAGGCTGATAATGCAAAAGAGATCTTAAGCCTTGAGGCCGTTGGCGGTGTTCTGGTTGGTGGGGCGAGTTTGGATGCCTCTTCCTTTTATCAGATTGCTTCATTTTAGGTTTGTGAAAGAAAGATATTTTGAGAGGTTGCATTCAGAAAAGATCCGTGGTATTTTCTCAGGATGTGTCATCAAGTTGATGAGCCTTGGTAATTGTCGAAACAAAGGAAAATTCGATGGAAAATATTTTGACCGTTCTGCATATCATTGTAACCGTATTCTTGATTGTTGTTGTTTTAATGCAACGTTCAGAGGGTGGTGGTGTTGGTCTTGGGACAGTTTCAACTGGCGGCCTCGTCAGTGTGAGAGGTCAAGCGAATTTCATGACAAAATTGACAGGAACACTTGCAGCTCTTTTCATTGTTTTGAGTCTTGCGATTGCAATCTTAAGCGTTCATGGCGGCAAAAAAGAATCATCTTTGATGAATAAACTATCGACTGATTCTGAAACATCTGCACCAGCAACAACAGAACCACAAGCTGAACATAAAGTCGAAGAGCCAACAGTTCCATTAGCAAAGTGATACTAATTCTTATTTAAATCAGAGAGACTGCTGTGAAAATCTAATCCGCGTCACTCAGAGGGCCTGAAAGGCCCGCCTGTCCCCCGAAGCTTTAGCCTAGGAGGATGGAGTCTCTGCAGCTTCTCAATAAAAATTGTACTAAGTTGTTGATTACATGAGATTCCACGTCGCCTTGAGGCGACTCTGAATGACGGAAGAAAGTTGTAATTTTGGTTTCATTGGACTTTCGCAGCAGTCTCAATTTTGCAATAATTAATATATTTATTTGAAGTATTATTCAGCCTGAGGCAATAGAATTGTAAAGCAGCTGCCCTTTTTGATTTCGCTTTGAATGATGAGTTCGCCCCGGTGACGGTTTACAATGTGTTTGACAATCGCAAGGCCAAGACCTGTGCCGCCCAATTCTTTCGAGCGCGCTTTATCAACACGGTAGAAACGCTCGGTTAAATGCATCAAATGCTTTTCTGGGATGCCATCGCTTTCATCTTGGATGCTGAACTGAATCCGTTTGATTGTTTTGTTTTTTTCAATTAAAGGCTCTGCCTCTGTGAGTGAGAGTGTAATCATGCTGTGCTTATGAGCATATTTGATCGAGTTGAGTAGTAGGTTTTGAAAGACTTGAAAAAGCTGATCTTCTGTTCCGAGGACTATTGCTTTGATTTTGCCAGGATGAAAGATGATATCCATGTCTTGTTTTTTGGCTTCAAGCGAGGCATGGTCGATCACGCGTTTTATAATTAGAACAAGGTCACATTTTTTGTCAGGGAATTGATTTTCTTCAAGCTCAATTTTAGAAAGAGATAAAAGATCGTCAAGCAGGTTAGCCATCCGGGAGGCTTGCTGTTCCATGATTGTTAAGAACTGCTCTCTAGCAACTTCGTCATCTTTGGCTGTGGTTTTGAGGGTTTCAATAAAACCCATAAGGCTTGAGAGAGGCGTTCTGAGCTCATGGCCAGCATTTGCAATAAATTCTGAGCGCATATTTTCAAGGCGATAGAAGAAAGTTGTATCAATAAAGATAAGAAGAGCGAGTGGATGTGTTTCCTCAGCCTCATTTTTGTCCTTTGAGACAAGGGTGACAAACTTCATAATGTGAATATCAAAATGCTGATCAACGGAGCCTGTTTTGATATATTCAACTTTTGTTGAGTCTGTCTTGCCTTCAAGAACTTCAGCAACGCCATTTAAAAGCGCAGGGCTTCTTAGGAAATAGGAGAGAGGTTGGCGAATGGCATCGCTTGAGAGATGAAGGATCTTGTGCGCTGCAGGGTTGATGTAGTGCATATTTTCTTCATCATTCACAATCATCAAAGGATAGGGAAAGCGTGCAAAGATTTGATTCAAAAATTCTGGAGTTAAAGAAAGGCTGTGGCTTTCTCCTTTTTTTATGTCTGATGTGTCAGGTAAATTTGCAAATGTTTTGCGTAAGAGAGGCAGATTTAAAGTGCTTGAATAGCGTTTGAGATACTTTAAATCGCCTCGCTGTGCAATTCGAGCCAGCTGAGCCATATCAAGGCGATATTGCAAGTAGAACCAAACACAGGCGCCAATTGAGAATATAGCAATGATATAGAAAAGAAAGGTCATGGATCAGATTATTTTTTGCTGTTTTTACAAATTGCATCATGAGCTGCTATAACAGCCATTGTGACAGTTTCAGAAACTGTAGCACCGATTTGAACAATTTGCACAGGTTTTGTTGGTCCAATTAAAATGGGGCCAATGACCGTTGATCCTGTTTTGCTGATCAATTTTGCACCAATATTTGCAGCATTCAAGCTTGGCATAACCAAGATGTTGGCTGCATCAGAAAGGCGGCAGAATGGATACATTCTTTTCCGTAAATCATTATCGAGAGCCACATCAACTGACATTTCTCCATCATATTCAAAATCAACATTTGAGCGATCGAGAATGGCAACAGCTTCTTGAATCACATCACACTGTTTATTGTCAACCTGGCCAAAGTTAGAGTAAGAGAGTAACGCAACGCGCGGTACATGACCGAGCTCACGTGCTTTTGCAGCTGATTGAATCGCAATTTTTGCAAGCTCTTCAGCGGTTGGTCTTTGATGAACAGTTGTATCAGCAATGAAAAGAGTTCTGTTTTGACTCATGGCAATTGAGAGGCCAAAAGTGACATCAGATTGTGACTCATCAATAACTTTACTGATTTTCTCATGACATTTGATAAAGCTGCGTGTGAGACCTGCAATGATACCATCCGCATGACCACAGTCAACCATCAGAGATGCAAAGGCATAACGGTCATGATTCACAAGGCGTTGGCTGTCTTTTAGCAAAAGTCCATGACGTTGATGTTTTTCATAGAGTCTGTTGATATAAAGATCATTGTGTTCAGAGAGTTTTGCATTTTGAATCTCCGGTGCGAGGCTCTCATCAATGCCGAGTTCTCTCATACGGTTTAGAATCTCATCTTCTCGGCCAATCAAAATGGCTTTTCCATAGCCGTCAAGTTCAAATGAAATTGCAGCTTTGATCGCGCGTTCTTCTTCACCTTCAGCAAAAACAATACGCTTTGGATTGCTGCGCACTTGTTCAAAAATACGCTCAAGATTGCTTGATGTTGGGTCAAGGCGCCCTTTAAGTTGGGTGCGATAGGCGGGGAGATCATCCATTTTTTTCAAAGCAACGCCAGATTTAATCGCCGCTTTTGCAACAGCGCTTGGAACTTCTACCATCAATCTTGGATCAAAAGGAACAGGAATGATGTAATTTGGTCCATATTGTAATGTTTGACCAGCGTAAGCAACGTTGACTTCATCAGGCACATCTTTACGTGCGAGCGCAGCGATTGCTTCTGCTGCAGCAATTTTCATGTCATCGTTGATGGTTTTTGCTCTCACATCGAGTGCGCCACGGAAAATGTAAGGAAAACCTAGAACATTGTTCACCTGATTTGGATAGTCTGAGCGGCCAGTTGCAATAATAGCATCGCCTCGAACTTGTTTGACTTCATCTGGTGTGATTTCAGGATCAGGATTGGCAAGGGCAAAAATAATTGGGTTTGCTGCCATTGATTTGATCATTGGACCATCAACAGCTCCTTTAGCGGAAACGCCCAGAAACACATCTGCGCCATTCATGGCTTCTTCAAGTGTTCTAAGGTTTGTTTTCGCCGCATGTTTTTCTTTCCATGGATTCATGCCTTCGCTGCGACCTTCGAACACAACGCCCTTTGTGTCACACATAATGAGTTGATCTTGGGTGAGTCCCATGGATTTGAATAATTCAATACAAGCAATCGCAGCAGCGCCAGCGCCATTAACAACGAGGCGTTTGACGTCACTCATTTTTCTCTTTGTGATATCGAGTGCATTGATAAGACCAGCTGCTGCAATAATAGCAGTTCCGTGTTGATCATCGTGGAAAATAGGGATATCCATACATTCTTTTAGTTTTTGTTCGATGATAAAGCAATCAGGCGCTTTAATATCTTCAAGATTAATCCCGCCAAATGATGCGCCAAGGAAGCGAACACATTGGATAAATTCATTAATGTCTTCTGTTGAGATTTCAAGATCAATCGCATCAACGTCTGCAAACTTTTTGAAAAGGACTGATTTTCCTTCCATCACCGGTTTTGAGGCAAGTGCCCCTAGATTTCCAAGGCCAAGGACGGCCGTTCCATTAGAGATAACAGCAACAAGATTGCCTTTAGCAGTATAGTCATAGGCCTTAAGAGGGTCTTCATGAATCGCAAGACAAGGCGCAGCAACACCAGGAGAGTAAGCAAGAGACAAATCTCTTTGTGTTGTGAGTGGTTTTGTTGGAACGATTTCAAGTTTCCCAGGACGGCCTGAGGCGTGCATTTCTAAAGCTTCTTCATTGGTCGTGCGTGGCTTGTCTAACATAGCTTTGATCCTTTGTTTGCATAAAAAGTAGGTATGTTCTTTTAAAATTAATTCGAGATGATATAATGGCTTCGACTTTACTCTTGAAAAACCAGATAATCCAGTAAAAAATGCATCGATTCAATTTTTCAATCGATAGGCGGAGAATAACAATGTCACAGCAATTAGATGAATCAAACAATAAGCTAACGCCTATGATGGCTCAGTATTTCGAGATTAAAGCAGATTATCCGAATGAGCTTTTATTCTATCGGATGGGTGATTTTTATGAATTGTTTTTTGATGATGCTGTAAAAGCTTCAGAAATTCTTGATATTACGCTCACAAAAAGAGGTGAACATCAAGGCAGGCCAATCCCGATGGCAGGCGTTCCAGTACATTCTCATGAACAATACTTGGCAAAGTTGATTAAGGCTGGGATGCATGTGGCTGTCTGTGAGCAAGTGGAAGATCCGCAAGAAGCAAAAAAACGTGGTGCAAAGTCAGTTGTGAAGCGTGAGGTGATTCGCCTGATTACAAAAGGGACTCTTACAGAAGAACACTTGCTTGAAGCGGATGAAAATAATTTCATTCTTTCCGTTGTTCCGCATGAAGGCGAAGATAGGTTTGGTCTTGCTGTTCTTGATTTATCGATTGGACTTTTCCAGACTGAAGTT
>JAGPBS010000034.1 GCA_018063245.1 Alphaproteobacteria bacterium
TGTTTAATAAAATGAAGCATTTCAGAAGAGTAGCAACGCGATATGACAAATTGGCGGTCTCTTATATGGCTTTTGTTCTTCTATCTGCTATTTATTTGTGGCTAAAGTGAATGTCGACACTACCTAGCCTATATCTCAATTTATGAAGGCTTAAAAACTTTGAGAGAAAAGTTAATGCACGGCATTCCCACCATTATGTCACAGCCAATGGAAAAAGAGGAAAAAGAAGACCTTCAACGATTCTGTGCAATCATCAATGGGCAGGCTGAAAATGTACTCATCTTCCCAGAAATGAACAAAATCGAAGCTAAAGAAATAGCTATGCAACGGTATGAGGCTTTAAAAGCAAGAAGAAAATAAGCATTTTGTTTGAAATTTGAGCTGAGCGCAGTTTCTCCTTCCGTCATCCTGAGGCCTCTCCACTTGTCACATAAGCACTCCGTGCATGTCACCCGGTACTCTTTCTTTTGTCATTCTCCCACTTTTGTCATTCCTGCACTTTTTCTTTTTCATCCCGACCTTCTCTTTTTCATCCCTGCTTTCCACCTACGCCAAGGCTTCGGTCGACAGGTCGCAGGAATGAAAAAAGTAGAGCAGGAGAACAATTAAAAGAGACGCTTAGAGCGACTTCAACAAATCTGCAGCTTCAAGAGCAGCGTAGGTAAATACACCTGCACAGCCTGCTCTTCTGAATGAAATAAGCGTCTCATAAAGAGTACGGTCATAATCAAGCCAACCATTCTGCGCTGCTGCTTTCAGCATGGCATATTCACCACTCACGTGATAGGCAAAGATCGGAATATTGCAAGAATCCTTAATCCGCGCAATCACATCTAAATAAGGAAGACCAGGCTTTATGATTAAAAAATCGGCGCCCTCTTCTATATCTTGATGCGCTTCTTTAAGCGCCTCCAGGCCATTGCGCGGATCCATCTGATAGGTCTTTTTGTTCTTCTTACCCAAACATGATCCCGATTTCACACCATCGCGGAATGGGCCGTAAAAGGCTGACGCATATTTTGCTGCATACGACGTAATAAGCACATTGTGAAACTTATTTTTCTCTAAGGCCTCACGAATGTGAGCGATTCTGCCATCCATCATATCTGATGGCGCAACCGAATCGGCTCCGGCCTCTGCAAAAGCCAATGATTGCTGAATCAGAACTGAGACAGTTGCATCATTCAAAACTTCTTTGCCATCAAAAATTCCGTCATGACCATGGTCTGTATAATAATCAAGCGCAACATCTGCAAAGATACCCATCTCTGGCAGTTCCTTTTTCAGCAAGCGAATCGTTCTGCAGATTAAATTATCAGGATCATAGGCCAAGGCCGCATCTGCTGTTTTAACGGATGATTCAAGCGCTGGGAAAAGCAACATGGAACGCACGCCTTTCTCCAAAGCTTTTTCAGCCTCTTTCAGGAGAAGATCAGGACTATGGCGAGAAACACCCGGCATTGAGTCTACAGGAACTGACCGATTTTTTTCATCAATCACAAAGACAGGCAATATTAAATGATCAGCAGATAGATTTGTCTCTGCAACCAGATCACGGCTCCATTCTTGCATGCGTGTTCTTCTGAGTCTGGTATGAGGATATTGAATATGATGCAGCATGTCACCTCTCTTTTTTTTAGCCTTTATTGTAGAATCATCTTTTTTATTAGATAATCATTTTGTACCATAGAAGTCTCAAGAAGAGCAATGGCTTTTCTCTTAACTTTCCTCCAATCTCAGGATCTCAAAATGACAACTGATACAATTGATTACACCATTGAAAACAATATTGCCTTTGTGAAACTCAATCGACCAAAAGCACTCAATGCACTTGATCTACACATGGTTCAGCAAATGCTAGCCTGGCTCACAGCCTGGGAAACAGATCCAAATATCAAGGCTGTTGTCATTCAATCAACCTCCGAAAAAGCCTTTTGTGCCGGAGGAGATGTGCGTGCAGTCTATCTCGCTCAGCTCGAAAATCAGAGGGGCCAACAGCCCCAAAATACACTGGCGCACGATTTCTTTTCAATCGAATATGAGATGAATAAAAAAATCTTTGCCTTTCCAAAACCTTACATTTGTTTCTTGAACGGCATTACAATGGGCGGCGGACTGGGCCTTTCTGTCCATGGCTCTTATCGCATTGTCTCTGAAACCTCTCTTCTTGCTATGCCAGAAGCTGTCATCGGCTACTTCACTGATGTGGGTGCAACGCACTTTTTAAATGAAGCTCCAGGCATGATTGGCAAATATCTGGCTTTAACCGGACATCGCCTTTCTGCTGCTGATGCCCTTTATGCAAAGCTTGCCAATTATTACATTCCACTTGAAAAGCAAGCAAGCCTCCTACAAAACCTCAAGTCATTGACCTGGGACGATGAAAACCCTCACCTTACAATCCGCCCTCTTTTAACATCTTTCAACCAATTCCCAGAACCCTCTTCATTTCTTGAAAGACACGCGCATGATATTGATAAATGCTTTGCATCAAATGATCTGAAAACAATCATCCATGAACTGACGGCTCACTCTACGCAAAATCACTGGGCTCAAGAAGCTCTAAATCTTATTCTCAAAGGATCTGCTTTAAGTCAATCCATTATCCTCGAGCAGCTTAAAAAAGGCAAAGAAATCATCAAAGAGTTTGCATCCATCATGAAAATGGAATTTAATATCTCTCAGCACTTCATGAATTGCTCAGATTTTTTTGAAGGAATCAGAGCCCTTCTCATAGATAAAGATGGCAATCCAAAATTCTTATATCAGCATAGGGATAATATTCCACTAGATATACTGTCTTCATTTTTTTCTGAGAGTGCAATATCTGAATCTTTTTCAGAAAAAAAGCAAAAAAAGATTGGTTAATCTGTTTTTATTGCTTGACATGCTATCAGTAAAATGCCATCCTAATTTAAATGAAAATAAAATTAACTTTTTCATAAAAAATCAAAACACAAGACTCAATATCTAAAACCTGGAAGGAAATTACTATGAGAAAACCATATTTTGATTCAATCCTCTTAATTGAACGTTTACACCGTTATTTTTTGGAAGTTGTAAAAGTTCAGCTTGATCGTATGGGTGTTCAAGACGTCAACAACGTACAAGCTCTTATCCTCTACAATATTGCAGAAGATGAACTCACAGTTGGTGAGTTAACAGCACGCGGTTATTATCTTGGATCAAACGTTTCATACAACGTTAAAAAATTGGTTGAAAACAAATATTTAGAACAAGAAAGATCAACACACGATCGTCGTTCAATCCGCGTAAAATTATCACAAAAAGGCCTTGACCTTGTTGCGCGCATCGGCAAGCTTTTTGACAAACAATCTGCTGATCTTGATAAAGCTGGCGTTAAAGAACAAGATCTTGCAAAGATCAACGAAGTTCTCCAACGCGTTGAGCGCTACTGGCAAATGTCAATGGATTATTCTTCAATGGCAGCTATTGCTATATAATATCAATGCCATTTTAAAATTCTACTGCTTCCTCGTACGCACTGGGTGCTTCGGCGGACAAGTCGCTTGTCGCTTATGTAGGTTAAAACTACACCGCGCTTCTCGCTCATAGTATAATTTTATCTGGTATTGATATACAAACGACCCAAGCATTATAAGAAAGGCGGTGATTATTCACCGTCTTTTCTCATTTCAAACACAGACTTAAAAAAACAATAGATACTTTAGAAATTTTTTACGACTCAGAGTTATACTAATGACAGTAACTTTATCAAAACAACAAACCTAAAGAGAACAAATCATGTATAAAACATACAAGGTTTTATTGGTAGAGGATGATCTAACACATGCCATGATTGTGAAGCAACTCTTACATCAGTCTAAAGAGTTCAGCTTCCAAGTTCAGCATGCGACATATCTAAGCGGTGCTGTAAGCCTTCTCACTAAGGAAAATTTTGACGTCGTATTACTTGATTTAAATCTCCCCGATTCTCAAGGCACAGATACCATTGAGAAAATATTACATACAAACAGTACAGTTCCCATCATGTCAATTACAGGCTACGAAGCAACAGGCTCTCTTTCTAAATACTTAAATAATGGCATACAAGACTATCTAGAGAAAAAAGACCTACTCAATACAAAATTAAGTGCTCGCATTCAATTTGCCATTCAACGCAAGCAAAATGAAAGTTCACTTTCTGGGCCTTTAAAACCACTTCCCATATCTCAACCAGGCGGCTTCCAGCCTTTACCAGCACAAGCATCCGATATAAATGAATCCTGGATTAAGGTTTAATGCAGTCAACGATTCAAGCGAATCTAAAAAATATGCCTTGATCCTTTGTGACGCTTGATTAATGCCTTTGAGCGCGCGCAAATAATGGCAAAGAGAAGATCTTTGCCATTAAACTTGTTTTCTTCGTAAAGTGATCTGATATTTTTTTCCGAATATCTGCAGAAACGCGAACAAATGAACCTGCAATCGTTTTTGTTTCAGCATGAACGCGTGTCAAGATTGCTTGGCATTTAAACTCAAATTCAGAACCAACTTGACTGGTTAAATGAACTTCAATGTCAATTCTATCACCCAATTGAGCAGGCCCCTCATAATCTTGAGCCAGAAATCCCATAGAGCTCCAATTAGATAGGGGATAGGATTTACCATGTATAATGATAAATCCTTTTTGTACATTTTCTCTTTCTTCGCGTCTTTGCTGCATTTAACCCACTTCTTAATTTAATAAGCTAAAGTCAGTTTAACCAGTAAAAATTGAGAAAGAATAAAAATCCCCTTTAAGCGCTAAATACAAGCCAAACGATCAAGCCTCAGCCATTTTTAGCTCATATCTAGCCTTTTTACGGTGTCTGAGCATAATGTAGAACAAGAAGCAAGCCGCAATCATCAAGCATAACGGAA
Source organism: Alphaproteobacteria bacterium (assembly GCA_018063245.1). Taxonomy (NCBI): domain Bacteria; kingdom Pseudomonadati; phylum Pseudomonadota; class Alphaproteobacteria; species Alphaproteobacteria bacterium. The sequence goes on from JAGPBS010000034.1 coordinate 4,885, forward strand.
TGACTGATAATGAGGCGATAAAGTCATCAGGCTGATAAACAGGCGTTCCAGCTACAACTTCACCATCCCAGAAATACTCCATAAGCTTTCCGATAACAGTGTGGAAGAAATAACCAAAGATCATAATGATCATGTTTGCACAAGCTGAGGTTAAACTGATCATATGACCACTTGCATAAGTCGTTGCCTTATAAATCAATAAGATTTGATAAGCACACAACACACCAATACCAAAGAACAGAACAACCAACACAGAGAAAGTCATTTGGCCTGTCAAGAGTAGAATAAAGGCAAGTCCCATTAAGAGTGCTGCAAAAAAGATAATCTCATAATAGGCTCTTGTCACATTCGCAATATAGCTTAAAAGCGTTGCACCTACACACATACCCATAAAGATCAAAGATGGTAAAAACGCACTTTCATTATCGGTAAAGGCATAAACTTTCAGCAAAAACACCTTACCCCATACGTCTGCAAAACCTTCAAGTGGCCCGACCATCAATCCACCTAATAAGCAGAGGCCTAGAATTTTTACATTTGTCATCACGCCAATAACATCTTTCAAAACAGTCATTGCATCTGTGTCGACACTCTTTTGCGCTGGCGTTGTTAAGAATGTAATAATAGCTAATACAAATCCAAAAAGAGCCAAAACAAGCAACACATTTTCCCAAGAGAAAATTTGGAACAGATAGCTTACAGGTTGTCCACCATAACAAGCACCCAGCAATCCAATCGTAACTGATAATCCTAGCATCGTTGTAAATTTCTCATCGCCAAAACCAATTTTGATGATTTTAAACATACCCAACACAGCCGCTGATGAACCCATACCCATTAAAAAACGTCCTACAACAGAATAGATCCAGTGACTACCATAAATCTCTGGCCAATGCTCTGCGTATAAAGGTGGTAAAATACCAAGACCTGTCAATATCATGCAAAGTGGTAAAATCCATTTTGGACCAAAACGATCCAAAATAATACCCACAGGGATATGCATCAAAGTATATCCAATATAGTATACTCCTGAAAATTGACCATAGGCACTTGCACCCACATGGAATTTTTCAGTTAAAACAGGCATAAGATTATTAGGCAGAACGCGAAGCATGTATTGATATGCCAAAAATACAGTGCAGATGATATAGCTTACCCAAATAGAAGATCGATTAACCTTGTCCAATTTCTTCACTCCGTTTAATTTGTTTTTTATAAGAAAAATATAGATCCCTCAAAAAATATGACCAAATTACTGATAATACAATCAGATAATCACAAAATACTGAGGCAAATCGTATCCTTTCAGGTTAACGTATATTTAAAGTTGTGTCAATTTTTTTTGTGAAACAAAATGTTCTTTATTTGTTTACTTCACTTCACATAAAGAACATTATTTAATAAAATGTTTTTTTATGAATTATTCTGCTAACACTTTCTCAATGCCTCTCGCCAAACTATCATCATATGATGTATTCGGAGCTAATGCTCTATCTACCCCTTCTTGCCACAGGCTTTCTTGATAGGCACTCCCGTAACGAGCTAATTCATTCCGGGCTTTCAATAATGATTTATCTTCGCTATCCCGGCCACAATAGACTTCTAAGAATGTTATATAGCGGGGCATAAATTTATTATGAACATCTTTTAAAGAAAGGCTTCCATAAGTCACGCCTCGCATGTACATGCCTACCAAATAATGTACTTGGGCCAAACTGCTTTCCACCTGACGATAAACAAGTGATCCTACATTCTGATACTTATAGAGAGCTCGAGATGAATCGACCTTTGTAAACTCTTCTAAAAAGAGAGTGGCAAATAAAAACTCATGGGTAAAAGCATGGAATTTAAACGGTTGTAAATAATAAAAATCAAGACCCTCTTCTGTCCCTTGATAATTACAAGCAGATAAATACAAGTTCTTTACATATTTTCGCACGTCTTTGTCATGGGATAATTCTTGATAAAAACCTGTAACTCGTGAGAGATCACGCTTCGACTCCAGCTCAAAATCACGATGCAAATGTGTATGATAGTTATAAGTATTTTCATGTAAACAAAAAAGCAAAAGCTCCACAGGAGGCTTATCTCGAATATCCACAACAGAAACAATAATAAGATGATCCTTCCCAACAAATCCACAATAGGCAGGATCAAAATTTTCAACCACAATTCTAGGGACCGTTATACCAAAAGCACTTGAATGCCAAACAACAAACTCTTGTAAGACTGAAACTTTTTGCTCATTTGTATAAGACTGCCATTCACGGATAGATTTTAAAATTGTATTTCTTTTACTGAAATCACAAAAAAGATCATCCATAAATGCCCTAAAACGAGTGACTTCATAATCAATCATCGACTGAGGGATTCTATAATCCAGAAACATTTCAATCAACAGATTGTTCACGTCCGGTGATTTAAGAACAACATGCTGCAGAACCTGGAGTAACTTTGCAAGTTGCGCCTGAGTCTCGATCACAGGAACAATTTGCTTAAGCGAATATTGAGATAATGCAGAAACCAAAACAATATCATGCAAAGCTTGCTTCAATAAAAAAGGAGTATGATTTTGAAAAAAAACAGCGAAATCAGGGTTTTTCATTTGGCCGCGATAGGGCGGAATCACGCGACTCAAAAAATCTTGGAAAACCCTTTTAGCGATCGCCCTATCTTGAATATTCAATTCATTTTGAAAAAATTGATCAAATGAAAGATGTGCAGGTACTTTTTCATACTGCGCTTTATATCTTTTGAGGAGATCTTGCAAAGTCACACAGACTACAATAGGATTTTGTTGCATATCTGAAGCGATAAGATAGCGCGCTAGCCCAAAAAACTGATTTTGATATCCTTGCAATAAATATGACACTTTAGTTCCCTCCTCTAAACAGTTGGATATTTTTATCTGAGAAAGTATATTATAAGTCTCATTGCTGAAAAACAAGACTAAAGTCGATATCATCCCTATAAAGAAATCTTTTCAAACTGTTACAACTTCCGATTCCTTTAAAGACTCAGACCAAACCGCATAAGATGTTGCCAGCATAACACCGACAACATATGTTGCTGATAAAGCCATCGAACCAGTTGTATACCAAAGACCAAGGCAGATCGCGCTCGACATCTTTCCGAGTGTTCCAGCTCCTATCGCATTTCCCATCCCTATTAACAAATATTGTTCCCGTGAATTAAAAAGCGTCTTGTACCAAAAATTGACTGGACATAGAAAAACAACACCCCAAAACACAATCCAGAACCGCACAAAAGTCACATACACAAAGGAGGCATCCTGTAAAGCACTCAAAAGCGGAAAGATCGTCAATGCTAATATTGTGCTTGAAAATATCATAACACGGCGACTCTCAAACTGAGATACAAAGCGACCAACAATCGGAATCATCACCATATCAAACACCAATAATATTGTATTCAAAGCCATCATTGCCTCCAATGTGATGGAGGTAACAAGCGGCACATAACTATTCATAAAAACAAAAGGAACAGCATAAGTGATGTAAGAAAAAGACGTGCATATTGCCACTCGACTCACATTCACCCGATGTACCCAGAGCATCTTCAGGCTCGATATACGATAGGATGAAAATTGTTTCATCCCTTCTCGTTCTTCTACTGATATAGAATAGCGACGCAAAAAATAGCCTATCAAGCCCACCAAACCGCCAAGCCAAAAGCACAATCGCCAAGAAACTTCATATTGCTGAAAGAAAATAGATGCCGTGCATACAGCTGAAGCCAGAACAATCCCAGCCATTGACGAACATTGATACCAATATGAAGCTTTTAGTGCAGACCTTTGACTCTTACCTTGTAAAATATAAATCTTTGCGATCGTTGATTCACCTGCCGCAAAGATACCTTTGATCATTCTAATAAAAATTAAACATAAAGGAGCAAACCAGCCTAGCATATCATAACCTGGAAGCAGCCCAATACTAACAGTTGTAATCGCAACACCAATTAATGAATAAGAAAGACCAAAAGTTGGGCCATAGTGACGAGCAATCACGCCAAAAATAAATGAACCCACAGGCCTTGTAATCAAAGAGGTCGACATGATGCTATACCCCAAAATCAACTGAACAACGGGATCATACTCTGGGAAAAATATAGGAGCTAGTATTGGAACAAGGAAACCATATAAAGATGTATCGAAATGATCCAACCCATTGCCAATTAATATTGATAAATCTCTTTTTGTGATTTTTTGCATCATCCTGATCCTCTTTTTTACACCAGGATGTGCCCCAATCAGCAAAACGCTGCTTGAGTTCAAATCACGCTCCCTACATTGGTACTAACCAAATCAGGTTCAAAGGGTCTTTCTCAGCCATTGTCGGCACCCCTGGTCATTAACTGTAAAGTAAAACAGACACCATCAGATGTCAAGATGTAAAAGATCATTTAAAAATGAGATGGGGTATCAGCTCTTACGCCAATTTTCTTTATTCACTTGCCGGCCGCGCGCAACACCCAAAGCAAATGGCTCAACAGTCTTTGTAATGACTGAACCAGCACCAATCATCGCACCCTCACCAATTTCAATCGGTGCAACTAATGATGAATTGGAACCTATAAAGGCACCTTTGCCAATTTTTGTCTGGAATTTATTAACGCCATCATAATTACAAGTAATCGTCCCTGCTCCAATATTGGCCTTTTCACCCACAAAGGCATCACCAACATAGCTTAGATGACTCACCTTAGCGCCCTTCTCAATGACAGATTTCTTTGTCTCAACAAAGTTTCCAATTTTAACATTGTCATGCAGGTGTGAGGCTGGTCTAATCCGGGCAAAAGGACCTATTTCACATTCATTTCCAATTGTAGCACCCTCAAAATGGCTAAATGCATAAATATGACAGTGCGATCCAACCGTGACACCCTTACCAAAAAAGACATTTGGCTCAATGATTGTATCTGCACCGATGATTGTATCCGCTGCAAAATAAACAGAAAAGGGATCAATAAGTGTCACCCCTTGTGCCATAAAATGATCCCGTCTGCGGTTCTGAAAAATCATTTCTGCATCTGCCAGTTCTGCACGACTATTGACGCCCATCACATCTTCCTCAGCAGCTTCAACCAAATGACAAGAATCGCCATCCATTTTCGCTAGAGCAATAGCATCGGTTAAATAATATTCACCCTTTGCATTATTACAATCAATCCGCTTTAAGTATGAAGCAAGCTTCTCACCATCAAAAAGCATCAATCCAGCATTACACCATTCAATCTGCTTTTCAGCTTCTGTTGCCTCTTTAAATTCCACGATACGCTCAACTGTTTCATCCTCAGCGAGCACAAGACGCCCATATTGAGCTGGATCAAACGGCCTCATCCCGAGCACGACAATCCCTGGTTTTTTTGAAGCAGCAGACATTTCAAGGCGCATCAATTTTAATGTTCCAGGCTCAACCAAGGGCGTATCACCATATAGAACCAGAACATCTCCCTTCAAAACATCTTTCTTTTCAGCTGCACACAGAGCCTCATACCCAATGCGAACAGCGTCCGCTGTTCCCTTTGCAGGTGACTGAATCGCTGTCTGAATTGGCGAGATCACCTCTTTAATCTCAGCTTGATTTTGACCAATCACAACAAGCATTTGATCTGGGTTCAACTGCTTTGCACAATCAATCACATGATGAATCATCGGCTTTTGAGCAATTTCATGAAGCACCTTAGGCGTTTTTGATTTCATCCTGGTGCCATCACCAGCAGCTAAGATAATGCAATAAAGTGGATGTTCATGCGTCATGTCCGATTTCCTATGTCTTAAGAAGGTGAGTATTCAAATAGTCTAGACGAACCCCCTGCTTATTGCCAATGAAAAATAACACTTAAATTGTCATTTTTTTTTACAAACAATCACACTTGCTGAATATTTATTTATTTAAGTAATTGATTTTATTAAAAAATTTATTCGGCACACTTATTGCTATACAAAAAGGAAGTTTATTCATTGTGAATAACTTATGGATACACAAAGAAGCCCAACAAACAAAGGAGGACAATATGAATCGATTACTAAAAATATCTGCAATAGGTTTTTTGGCAGCATGCTTAGGAAGCCTACAAGCCCAGGCCTTGACAACAACGTGGGATTTCACAAGCCCGCTTTTACCAACGCCATCTACAACCATAACAAGCGATGGTATCCCTATTGACGTCTCTGGATCTGTATATACACCTTATAACATACAGTATGCAGCAAATGTCACGGCTACTGGAACTGGAATGGGTGTAAACTCAGGCGGGATAAGTATAGGCTTCGATGGCCTCCTTGTTATAGACACTGATCCTGGCTTTATCAATGGCGTTACTCTTTCTAATGGAAGCGACAATGTCTACGGCTCCTTTGAAGTCTTATTCCTCGATATGGGAAATGTCAGGAATTTTATAGAAAGCACACCAGGCATTACCAATGTTACGCTTGAAATATTATTACTTGGAAATCTACCAGGTCTTCAAAGCAATCTACACTGGATGGACTGCACGGATTGCACTGTAACATATGACGACTTTACAGTAACAACTGGCGCCTTTACTGAATTTTCATTTGCTAACAGCTTTTTAGATGCCAATACGCTTGCAATTACGGGCCCTAGCCTATTGGGTCAAGGCATTCAACTCGCACAGGTTCGCTTAACTTATGATCTTGAAACAACCAGCACACCTGAGCCAGAAATCATAGGATTACTTGGCCTATCACTCTTTGGTCTCGCCTTTCTGCGTAAACGCAATTGATGCGCCAGTATCAGGCTTAAATGACAAAATAAAGAGCCCGATCACCCGGGCTCTTTATTTATTCATTATTAGCTTTAAGCAGCTCTATTTTGCTTATTGCTTTGTGAATCTTCTACTGGATCACGCAGAACATACCCACGACCCCAAACTGTCTCAATGTAATTCTTACCAGCGGTTGCTGCCGCCAATTTACGGCGAAGCTTACATACAAACACATCGATAATTTTAAGCTCTGGCTCATCCATACCACCATAAAGATGGTTCAAGAACATTTCTTTTGTAAGTGTGGTCCCTTTACGTAAAGAAAGAAGCTCAATGATTCCATATTCCTTACCTGTTAAATGAAGATGCTGACCACCCACTTCAACTGTACGTGTATCTAGATTCACAGCAAGCTCACCTGTTTTGATAATATTATCACTGTGTCCTTTGCTACGGCGAATGATCGCTTGAATCCGTGCAACCAACTCTCTTTTATCAAAAGGCTTAGTAAGATAATCATCTGCACCAAAGCCAAGACCTTTAATTTTTGCATCAAGCTCATCAACACCAGAAAGAATCAAAATAGGGGTTGCAACTTTTGCTGCACGCAGGCGACGCAGAACTTCATAACCATCAATGTCTGGCAATAATAAATCTAGAATAATCAAATCATAATCATATAATTTTCCAATCTCCAATCCATCTTCCCCTAAGTCTGTAGCATCTACAATGAAGCCCTCAGAAGTGAGCATCATCTTTATGCTTTTTGACAGAGAAGTGTCATCTTCAATTAATAATATACGCATCCTAAAGTCCCCTTTATTTTTTTATAAGACTATTGATCCAGTAAAACAGCCTTATTCGTTTTTATTTCTAGTCAACTTCTAACAATACTATCAACCACTATACTATAAATTCGTCGATTGTATACAAAGATTTACTACTATGATTATTAATTAACATCTCTGAATAATATTAACATATCGTTACCCGGAAAATAAAGAAGATTCTCTTTTTATTTTCTTGTTTCATTGCTATTTTAAAAGTAGAAGAATATTAACACTCAAAATAATCAAAAAAATGACAAGATCACCTCATAAAATATTCACAGACCATTTCGCCTTTCTGGATACGATTCAAATTGAATCCAGCTATGGGTATGTTTCAGCAATCTCTGGCCTCATGCTTGAAGGATCTGGTCTTACAACCGAAAGCAGTATCGGCACTCAATGCATCATTCATACAAACCAAGACAGAGATATCAAAGCGCAAATCGTTGGTTTTAAAAATGGCAAAGCGCTTCTCATGGCCTTTGGACCTTTAGACGGCGTTGGCATTGGCTCGAAAATTACAATCACACAAAGCAAATCATATCTCTTTCCTGATCAACATTGGCTGGGTCGCGTTATCAATGCCTTTGGTGATCCAATTGACGAGCTAGGCCCACTACCACAAGGGACTGAACCAATCCCCCTATTGAACACACCTCCACCTGCTCATCAACGCAAAAGGGTTCATCGCCGCATTGATCTTGGCGTTAAAGCCCTCAATACATTTATCCCTGCTTGCGAAGGACAGCGTCTTGGAATCTTTGCAGGTTCTGGCGTTGGTAAATCCATGCTTATGTCAATGCTTGCGCGCTATACTGAAGCTGATGTCAATGTCATTGGACTTGTTGGTGAACGGGGGCGTGAGGTTCAAGAATTTCTTTATGATGATTTGGGTGAAGACGGCCTGAAGAAATCAGTTCTGGTTGTCGCAACCTCTGATGAATCACCTCTGATGAGACGACAAGCAGCTTACACAACCCTAGCCGTTGCTGAATATTTCAGGAATCAAGGCAAACATGTGCTCTGCATCATAGATAACATTACACGCTTTGCGATGGCCCAGCGAGAAATTGGTCTTTCTGTGGGCGAGCCCCCGACAACAAAGGGCTATCCTCCAAGCGTTTATTCTGAACTGCCACGACTCTTAGAGAGAGCAGGACCAGGCCTCAAAGATCAAGGCTCAATTACAGGGTTTTTCACGGTCCTTGTCGAGGGCGATGATTTTAATGAGCCAATTTCTGATACAGTGCGCGGGATCTTAGATGGACATATTATTCTTGATCGCAAGATTGCTGATCGAGGTCGATATCCATCAATCCATGTTTTAAAAAGCATCTCACGGATGCTTCCAGATTGTCATAGCGATGAAGAGAATGAATTGCTTCGCATTGCAAAGAAATATCTGTCTCTTTACGAAGATATGTCAGAAATGATCCGCCTAGGCGCTTACCGAAAGGGAAGCGATCCTGATGTTGATAAGGCCATTCTCTATTACAATGATCTTGAAGACTTTCTCACTCAAAATTATACAACATACATTTCCCAACAAGACGCATTCCAAGCACTCTCTGAAATCATCCAAAAATATGAGGAGTAAAGAAAATGTCAGAACCAATCATTCGACTCAAAAACTTGAAAACGCTTGAAAAAAAATACAATCTTGAGCTCCAAACTCTCAAAAAGGAACTCGGAACACTTCTTGATAGCCAAGATTTCCTGAATAAAGAAATTCAAACTCTTGATGATGGGCTGGCCGCTGAAGACAAAAAAGCAAAAGCTGAGAAATCTATCCCTTATGGGTACGATACTTTTCTCAAACATGTGAACGAAAAGAAAGAACATTACAGAAATCTCTTAGAAGAATTATCTGAAGAGATTCAAATTATCGAAGACAAAATTCATTTTGTTTTCCAGGAAATGCAAAAATACAAAATCATGGCTGATTCCGCCCTTCAGGAAATGAATGAACATCATACCTATCATGAAAATCAATTTTTAGATGAAGTCTCGCAGCGGCAAATACGAGATATGGATGATAAATGAAAGCGATAAAAATAGTTTGAGCGCGTCATCACTGTAAAGGGCTCGCAATGACCATCTATTTAATCTAAGCTATCTCCGAAAGCTGCTCCAGACTCAAATGACCAGGCACAATCGTAATCGGAACAGACAAAGGATTTGTTTTTGTACGCGAAAACAGATCAACAATTAAGGGCCCTGGACCCTCTTCCTGGTCTTCTGCCCCTAAAACCAAGACTGAGATTGATTTGTCATAAGCCAATACATCACATAAACAATCAAGCTTTTGGCCTTCTAGAATATGATAAATTGGAAGAATGCCATAGGTCTCATAAATTTCAACAGCATATTTTTTCAAAATATTTTCAGCATGAAGGCGTCTTTCATATTCCATCATTTGCTCAACTGATAAGGAGAATTGAAACTCCTCCGGCTCAATCACATAAAGCAAAGCAAGATGTGAATCTGTTTTCTTGGCTCTGATCGCAGCATAATACAAAGCAACTTTAAACTCTGGCGTCTCATCTACGACAACCATAAAGGTTCTTGTTTTATTTGTAAAATTCATCATATCCAGTATTTTCCTTATGCTTTCTTAAAGATTAAAGCTGCCAGCCACCCTAAACAAGCAGCCCCAAAAACGGCAATAACACCATATAAAACTGAATTCTTTTTTGAGAACTGAGACACCTTTGCATTAAACCCAATTTTTCTGATAGATAAAGGCGTTACTTGGGCCGCAGAGACCTCACCATCCACAAATAAATAGGCTGTCACTTTGTAAAGCCCCAAAGGCACATTCGATGGAAAATCAATGTTAGCTCTGAACAAATGATCCCCCAAAAACAAAACCTTCTCTTCTATTTCTGGATAAAACTTTGCTTTTTGCTTATCACGAATAAAAGAGTGTTTAAATTCTTTCACATAAGCACCATCATCCACTTCAACCGCCTTAAAGCTGAGATTATTTGCGCCAATCGCATAGCGCTTTAAAACAGAAGGACTGGCGATTTCTTCAAGCGGACGTGATGTGGCTATTTGATAAAAACTCGGAATGTTTGAAAAAGTCACACTCTGCTGCGTCGTCCAAACACCTCCAATTTTCTCCTTCTTACGCACAACAGCTTCTCCAGATGGCCCTTCAACAACAAGAACTATGTCACCCTTCCCTTCACGTGCTCCAAACAAAACAACCTCAGACCCTGTAAAACCTGTTGTGATCGCAATCAAATGCTCCGATAGATCTGCGATAAAAGATTGAGAAAAAGCACGAAACGGAATCAACAGAAACCAAAAAAGCAGAATCAGCCTTAGCAAGAAAAATGGATAAGTGCTAGGGTTCATTCAACCCCCCTCATCTCAACATCAAACATTTCTGGAGGCGCTAAAGCTATTTTCATGGCAAGACCGATAGCAACGCTCAAAATGAGCAAGGCAAGTAAGACACGCATATGTTCGCCCTTAAGCAAAAGCCCAATCCTTGTTCCAAATTGCGCGCCAATAACACCACCAATCAATAAAAGCGCGGCCAAAACAACATCAACTGTGTGGTTGGTTGCTGCTTGCAAAAAAGTCACAATCGCTGTTGAAAAAATAATCTGAAACAGAGAGGTTCCAGCAACGGTTGAAACAGGCATGCCAACAATATACATCATTGCAGGCACAAGCAAAAAGCCACCTCCGATCCCCATAATAGCCACCAAAACGCCCCCAACAAAACCAACACCAATTGGGAGAAGTGCACTAATATAAAGCTTAGATCGTGGAAACTTCATCTTTAACGGCAAGCGATGTAACGGATTGTGCTTAGGCTTTAATGAAAATACAGTTGGTGCTGTTTTAGAGCGATAGATTGTACGTGTGCTTTCAATGAGCATCAATCCACTCACAAATGTCAAAATGACAATATAGAAAAGAGAGATGATCTGGTTAATATGACCACTCTTTTGCAAGTGGTGAAACAGATAAACACCCAGAATTGAGCCCATCCCTCCACCAATCAACATGACAAATCCCATTTTGAAATCAACATTCTTGCGGTAAGAATGGGCCACTGTCCCTGAGACGCTTGCTGCGACTAATTGATTTGCTTGCGTACTCACAGCAATTGCTGGAGAAATGCCAAGAAAAATCAGAATTGGCGTCATGGCAAATCCACCACCCACACCAAAAATCCCAGATAGCATGCCCATCACAATACCAAGACCGATGATCAGCAAACCATTCACACTCATTTCAGCGATCGGTAGATATATTTCCAAAAGATAAAATCCTTATTCATGATGATTAAAGATCTTAAAGAGGCCAGGTCCCCAGATCTTCTCGTATTTCTTTTAAATGAACCGATGCAATTGACTCTGCATGATCAGCACCCTTCTGCAATATTTTTCGGATTTCATCCGGATGCGCCATTAATTGATTCATTTTCTCAGTTATAGGAGACAATTTTTCCACGGCTAAATCAACAAGATCTGCTTTCAAGGCTGAAAATTGTTTCCCTGCAAAATTCAGCACAACAGACTCGAGTTGTTGATCCGCCAAAGCTGCATAGATTGTCAACAGATTCTTAGCCTCTGGCCTTAGCTCTAACCCTTCAATTTGATCGGGCAAGGCATCTGTATCTGTTTTTGCTTTTCTGATTTTAAGCGCAATCTCATCCGGATGATCTGTCAGATTAATTCTTGAATAATCTGAAGAATCTGATTTACTCATTTTCTTTGTTCCATCACGCAAAGACATCACACGTGTTGCCTGTCCAAAAATTTGTGGCTCCGGCAGCGGGAAATAAGACTTATTGACAAAGTTATTATAGACAGTAGCAATATCGCGTGCAAGTTCCAGGTGCTGTTTTTGATCATCTCCAACTGGCACATGAGTTGCTTTGTAAATGAGAATGTCTGCTGCCATTAAAACAGGATAAGTATAAAGTCCCGTACAGGCAACATCTTTATTTTTTCCAGCCTTATCTTTGAATTGAGTCATGCGATTCAGCCAACCGAGCGGCGTTAGGCAATTAAAATACCATGCAAGTTCTGTATGAGCCCTCACCGCACTTTGAGGAAAAATCATACTTTTTTCAAGATCAATCCCCGCTGCAATATAAGCAGCTGCAACTTCTAGTGTACTCTTTCTGACTTTTTCTGGCTCCCACGGCATCGTCATCGAATGCAAATCAACAATACAATAAAGACATTCAAAATCATCTTGCAAAGCAACCCAATTTTTTAATGCTCCCAGATAATTACCAAGATGGAGCTGATTGGTTGGCTGCATGCCAGAGAGAATACGCTTTTTCATAGTATTAGACTGCCTTTCTTTTTTGAATATGAGACCTTAAAATACCGAGTTGGTGCAAGGTAAATATCTTAAACACCATACAGCAAAGTAAATATATTGCAAGACCCATAAATACAAGAAGCGTTAAAGCGCTCATCTTTAAGAAAGCGCCACCTGCAAACCATGGCTCTAACAATAAATCCAATCCATACAAAGAACCACCCATTATAAAAGCACTCACAAAAACCAAAAAGAGCTTCTTTTTCACAGGCCATGAAATTTGATATCCCATCTTTTTCTTTAAAGCCCATGAGAGTAAAAAGACATTCATCCAGGCAACAATACCAGTCGCTAAAGCAATCCCCATATGCCCTAAAACATAAATCATTGAATAGGCCAGAACAACATTCGCAATAGCAACAATCGTTGCAATAATGACAGGCGTTTTTGTATCTGATCTTGCAAAACAAGTAGCGGCATAGACTTTACTGAGGACATAAGCTGGAATCCCAATCGCATAAGCCAGAACAGCCTTCGCTGTTTGAACTGTATCGTACGATGTAAACTCACCTCGCTCAAACAGAACAAGCAAAATTGTCTCTGGAATTGCAATCAAAGCAACAGCTGCGGGTAAAGACAAAACAAGACCGTATAGCAAACTCTCATCTATATATTGAGACATCTCTGCATGTTCACCTTTGGCATGAGATTGCGATAAATAAGGCAAAAGAGCCGTGCCCATTGCAACGCCAATGATTCCTAAGGGCAACTGATTCAATCGATCTGCATAGAAAAGATATGATATTGCGCCTGAAGGTAAAAGAGAGGCCAAAATTGTATCCACAAAAATATTGATCTGCATTACGCCTGTACCTAAAGCACCTGGGCCCATCAACTTTAAGAGCCTTTTAATTTCGGGAGAAAAACTCGGTTTTTGAAACTTAATGACAATCTTATGTCTTAAACAATGATAGACCATCCATAGAACCTGAACCACGCCAGAGATACTGAGGCTCCATGACATTGCTGTTCCTTCCATCCATCCCATATGGATGCCGATAAAAAGACCTACAACAATTGTAATGTTAAAGAAAATGGACGAAGCAGCAAATGGCCCAAAGAAATGATGAGAATTCAAAAGACTCCCCATAAAGGCAACAATGGCAATAAAGAGCAGATAAATAAAAGTTATGCGCGAGAATTCCACGGCCATTGCAAATTTCTCGGGCTCATCCAAAAAGCCAGGCGCTGTGACATGAAGGACTTCTGGCATAAAAATTGTCATCAAAATGGTAAAAGGGATCAAGAAAAGCGCAAGCAATGAGAATGATTTTCCAGCAAAATCTGCTGCCTCATCAAACTTTTCCTGTGCTAAATAGCCAGAGTAAATTGGCACAAAAGAAACTGAAAAAGCGCCTTCTGCGAAAAGACGCCTAAAAAGATTTGGCATTTTAAGCGCAACAAAGAAAGCATCGGTAACAGGCCCTGCCCCTAAAAAAGCAGAGATGCAAACATCACGCACAAAGCCAGAAACGCGGCTAAGCATTGTTAAAAAACCAATATTAAAGATCGATCGAAAAAGCATGAAAAGTCCACTTGTAATTTCGAGACTGCTGCAAAACCCATCATAAAAGAGAGACAATAACCAGCTCCCGTCATTCAGAGTCGCCGTTAGGCGACGTGGAATCTCATTAAATCAAAAACCTAGTACAATTTCTGTTGAGAGATTCTAGAGACTCCACGGGCCCTTTGGGCCCTCTGAGTGACGGTAGACGATTTTCGCAGCAGTCTCAATTTCTGCTCATAGCTTACATGATTTATACAAAAAGCGCTATCGAGAATTCATCCCTTCTCACCAAAGCTTATCTTCTAAACTTGGCAAGACTTTCAATAATTTTTCACATGATTCCTTTGATAGATCCTCTTCTCGAACAACGATTTTTGCAATTGGCCCCAAAAGTGCATGTATCGACTCTTCATCCAAATCTGCAATCAAATCAGTAAAGGAAGAGGTTCCTAATATTTTAACTGCTTTTAACGATTTGCATGCACGCAGTAATTTATAAAGTGCCTCTTTTGAAATATCAGAGAATGACAAATAAATGCCTTTCAAATCCCCAAATAGCCTTCCAAGAGTCTCATCATCAAGAGCTTTGATAAAAGCTGTGATCCACTTTGCGCCCTCAAGATTTAAAATTTGCAAACTCGTCAGTCGAGTGAGCAATCGCTCAAAATCCTTTGCAGGAAAAACAGGCATATCACCCACATCCAAATACCAAACATGTTGGAAAATGGATTGAATCTGTTCATCTGTCATATTAGCCAACACAGCTGGAAAGGATTTGCAAGCAAACACATCAAGATAATGCAATGAACGGCACGGGAGCAACAGAGAACTCATAGCTTTTTCATTTATATTCGTGTTTGGTAAACCCAAAGCCTCAAGACCTTGAACAACTTGGGGCAAATTATCCTTTTGTGCGAAACCTTCTATTGCTTTCGAAACATTTTCACATCCCGTTAAAAACAATTGCTCCAAATGTTGACAAGAGGCCAGAATACTAATAAGAGCTCGACTCCCAATACCAGTGTGCCCGAGATTCAAAGATTTCATATTTGTGAAGATCTCTTCAATACCATAAAAACCAGGCACATTTCTACACTCGTACAGACTTAGGGCTCTCAATGGAGGTTTGCTCCCAGCAATTCTGAGCAAAGCTTCTGCCTTTATTAAAGTCTCGCCTAGATCAAGATCTTCAATCTGCCCAAAGACTTGTTTGACCTGCTCATCAGTCATTTGATTCATTGCATTAGAAATAGAAGTACATTTATGCAAATTAAGAGATATCAACGGAGCACAAGACACTAAAAGTCGGCAGAGAACGACAGCTGTAATGCCTGTTTCTGATAAATTTAACACCTCAACCTTATGGAATATTTTCTCTAATCTTTCCTGACTGAGACCAAGAATCATGAAATTAATTCCTGTATACCCTTTCAAATCAAGCTTTCTGAGTGACTCACAGTAAGGCAGCACCATACTTAAAGAATTATAATCAGACGTTGATAGGCTCACTTGTAAGGAATCAAGCTGCTTAAAAATTGGCTCTATGATTCTCCTGGTCTGCGGAGAAAGATACACATTCACCGTACTGATCGTTAAATCTTGAACAAAAGCTTTATACTTAGTAACCAGTAAATGCGCCGATTGAAGTGCTAGATATGCATCGCCAGCATTCAATGTTTCGGGAAAAACAAGTGATTGCCACCTAAAATTTAAATAAGAAGTAATCATCCCAGCATTACATTCTTCAGACCCATCAACAACAAAACAAATTTTTCTCCCTATCAACTCTTTTATGAGATTATGCTCATCGTCAGTCATTTTCGAGACAAGCCGAAGATTCAGCAATGTAGGACCATCTAGAAAATACAATATCCGACAGGCCGGTCCCTCAGAAAAACGCTGACGTAGAAATGGAATGAGCGTCAATGATTCTGGATTGTGAAAATGTGTGATGGGCAGATTTGGATTTTGCTGTTCACTGTGTATAAGTAGGGCCATTGTTTTTCTCCGAAAGAATGAACTCAAAGCCTTACATTTGGCAAGGCACGCCTGATTTTCTGATACGCGTTTGGAGATAGATCCATGTAGCCTAATGAAAGATATTTCACATTACCAAGAAGACGGGTAATGGCTTCTTCATCAAGCTCCTCCAGCAATGATTTTCCCCAAGGTGAACTATCTAGACATAAATACTCTAAGTGAGATATCTGCGCTAATAATCTTTGCAACTGAAGCGTACTCTTTTCTTCAATTTGAAGCAAATCTAAATACTTAAGCTGACCAAAGACTGAATGAATCTGTTCATCAGTCAACGGCTCTAAAACAGCGGGAAGATTATGACAAGCACCAAGAGATAGACGAGTCAATGATTTACACGCAAATAATACAGTTTCTAATGCATGCTTGCTAGTATATGTTCCTGTTAACATCAAATCTTCCATTTGGCCAAAAATAGCGCTTAACTGATCTGGTGCAAAAGAAGTAATCTGCTCCAAGGACTCATAACATCCTGCCAAACATAATTGCTTTAAATTTGCACAAGAAGCTAATAGCGCATTAAGTCGTTCAGCTTTCATGCTTAATCCTGTCAGATCCAAAAATTCCAACTTTTCAAAGTCAAATGTAGCTGAATCAAAATCAGATAGAGTCTCACATTCAGAAAGCCCCAGGGCTCGTAGCGGAGGATGACTTAAGAGAATAGATGTGAATGCCGTTGATGTAATATCTGATTTTGATAGATATAAAGTGTGAAGCCCTCCAAAAATTGCCTGAATCTGCTCAGGGTTTAAACCAGACACAACATTTGAAATGAAACGACATCCTTCTAAAGATAGTAACTTCAATGATGTACATGATGTTAACACAGCACTTAAAGCATGATTCGGAAGCGTTTTATCAAAGTAACTCGTTCTCCGGTAAGATAGATCTAAATCTTCAACAGATGCAAAGATCCAATGACGATCTTCTACGCTCATCCTCTGAATCCAATTTACGAAATCATTCTGCTCAGACAAATCAAATTTTTTGATAGAAATACAATTTCCTAAAAGATCTGTTAGCAATTCACTAGACTTCAAATTTGCAGTTCTAACCTTTAAAGACGCTAGCGTTGCGGGAAAGAATGGAGCAAACGAGTTCTCCATCTGAACTGGTGGGGTTTCAACAGCAACTTGAACATCATCAAATTCATCATCAGCGAGTAAATCATCTCTTTCAAGCGAAGATGGAAATACCTTACTCAAATCAATCGTCAAATCCTCCACAACAATATTTTGACCAGTAATAAAATCAAACAAAATACCAAGAGGTTCAAGCAATTGAGGAAAGTCCAAACCATTTACAAATGAAAGTGAACGCCATCCGTAAGTTAAGTATGAGGGCTGCATTGCTGCAATACAGGCGCCAGAAAGATCCACGCGAAATTTGACAAGACCATCTGCTAACAATCTAAGCATTTCTGTTTCCGCTGGCGTTACCTTAGAAACCAGGCGAAGCCTTAAAAAATCACCCCCATATAAATAGGATAATATTTTTTCACAAGGAGTCACTGTTACACGCTGCGTCAAAAATGTCACAATAGAATTAATGGGTGTAGGTTCATTCACGATTGTTAAATTAGAATCAGTATGTGGAGCAAGGGAATTAAGATGTGTCATTAAAATATATCCATATAAATGTTATTGTCCCCGCATCTTAAACAAGAGAATCTCAAAAAGCAAGCTGTGAGTTCAGGTGCACTAAAGTAACTTCAAATACTGTTCATTTGCGGTGATATGAAGAAAGTCGCCTATTCTAACCGCTCCTTATCATCCCTGCTCCTTCCCTGTCATTTCTGCTCCTTCCCTGTCAGGTATGAAAGAGTTATAAATTTGTTATGACGTTATGAGTTCTAATCAGATTTATGGGGTGGTCAGGAGAACGTTTTTGTCCAAGTCTCAAAGACTGTGGGAATGCCTGTTCCCTGACCGCGT
>JAGPBS010000035.1 GCA_018063245.1 Alphaproteobacteria bacterium
CCTCTAATTGTTGTCAGACTTAACATATAACAAATTTAAAAAGAACATTCAATGAACATATTAAAAGAGCCCCTCAAGGCTCTTTTTTATCTGGAAAATCCTCTCTTATGGACGGCGTAAGAGGGCAAGACCGGCCAAAGAAAGACCTAGTAATCCTACAAGGCCAGGCTCAGGAACGTCATTACCATTCCCACCATCATCTCCACCGCCATCATCTCCGCCTCCGTCATCGCCACCACCTGTGTTACAATTCATCTCAAGCCCGCAATTATTAAAAGTGAGGGTCATAGATGTCACATGTGCAGCGCCCAAAGCTGCTTGCAAAAACAGATAACTATTTGTCCCTGAATAATCAAGGAGGCTGGTAATGTCATAAGTCCCAGCAGACAGGCCAAGCGTACTCCCAGGCAAAGGCTTCGTATAGTTGGTATTATCGGCGACCGCATGCATAAAAAGACTATTTTGATCTGCATCATTATAGGCATCAAGTGTGATAGAGAGTTGTACATTTGAATTCAAACCTATAAATATATTCAAAAGCTCGATTAAAGGATCTACGTTAAAAACCAAAGCATCGCGTGCGGTGAAAGAAATATTGTCCGAATTCATCATCACCTCCCTGTCAAGCTCAAGATTCGTAAAGCCAAAAAGCCTCCGATAATTACTACCCTCCTCGAAAACCATCCCTGTATAAACATTCAAATAATTCCGAAGCAAATCCGTGTTGACATCCATAAATGATGAGTGGCCCTGTACGCCCAAGCCTAGCCCACCAACACCTGATGAATATAACAAACCGGATCCCATAACAGTACTTCCAGCAACGACTCTCCCAGAGGTTAACAGAGCAAGATCAATACCCGTCGAAAAATTAAGATTAGATGTAGTCGCACCATAATATTGGAAACTAGTAAAATCAGAACCGCTTACTGACTGTGTCAAATCATAAGTAATACTAATAGTTGCTTGTGCTTGTGATGTATAAAGAGCCGCTGTTAATAGGCCTAGTGCTAAAATGTTTTTTTTGATCATCTTATTTCTCCTTTTTCTTTAAAAGTTCGTTTTTATCATTGCAATAAACGTGCCAAACTATAAATTCATAAAAATCAATTGGTTACAATAACACCATCTCACCTCATAACACAGATTTATAAAAATCACTGACAGTTTGTTTGCGTGACGAACATTTTTATGGACGGCGTAAGAGGACAAGACCGGCCAAAGAAAGACCTAGCAATCCAACGACACCTGGCTCAGGAACGTCATTCCCATTCCCGTCCCCATCTCCGTCCCCGCCACCTGTGTTACAATTCATCTCAAGCCCACAATTATTAAAAGTGAGGGTCATAGATGATACATTTGCAGCACCCAAAACTGCTTGCAAAAAGAGGTAACTATTTGCTCCTGAATAATCAAGAAGACTGGTAATATCATAAGTCCCACCAGACAAAGCAAGCGTACCCCCTGGTAAAGGTGGCGTATAGTTAGTATTATCGGCAACTGCATACATAAAAAGACTATTTTGAGCCGCATCGTCATAGGCATCAAGTGTGATAGAGAGTTGTACATTCGAATTGAGCCCCACTAAAAGATTCAAAAGCTCGATTAAAGGATCTACGTTAAAAACCAAAGCATCACGCCCGAAGAATCTAACAGCGTTATCTGAAGTGATCGTCACGTCATCATTCATATCAAGATTCGCGAGGTTAAAAAGACCAACATAATTATCGCTCTCGCCCATGACAAACCCTGTATAAACATTCAAATAATTCTGTAGTGCATCTGCATAGACATCCGTAAATGTTGAGTTGGGCCATACGCCCAAGCCTGATCCACCAACACCTGATGAATGCAACGTACCTTCAAGCATACCTAGACTTCCAACAACAACTTTTGCACGGGTTATCAGATCAAAATTAATCCCCGTTGCAACGTTAAGATTGGTTGTTGTCGCATGATAATATTTCACAGCAGAAATACCGCTTGTTGACTCTGTCAGATCATAGGTAATGCTAATTGTTGCTTGGGCTTGTGATGTGTAAAGAGCGGCTGTTAATAGACCAAGTGTGAAAATAGTTTTTCTGATCATATTATGTCTCCATAAGTTTATAAAAACACCTTCTAGCACTTGCAAAAAGCATGCCATATTGTAAATTAAATAAAATCAATGCATTAGATATGAACAAACACTCACAACCAAGAAACTTTGTCAAATATATTTACAATATACCCGCACCTTACAAGAGAACCTTTTCCAATTTTAATGGCAAGGTTAATCCTGTCAAGTGAGGCATATGGTCTTTCAAATACAGAACATCTTCAAGCCCGATTTTTGTATTGAATAAGTGAATTATTTCAAGCGACTGCAAAAGCTCTGGGGCTAACTTCAAAAAATCAGCCTCAAACAATGTTCTGACATTGCTCACACTCAGTCTTTTCAGATTGGGAGCAGCTTTTAAAACAGAAGCAATATCATCAATTGTTATTTTTGTGCCTGAAAGATTCAGCTCTTCTAATGCCGGCAGAGAAAGAGTTCCAAACATTTTAAGCTCTGGCCTTGGCATATCATGCTTACCCGACAGATTTAACTTTGTGATATAGGGCGCGGCTTCCATCAGCAGCATAAAATTTGTTGCCCCTATGCTAAAATCTCTCATATCCACAATCCGTAAAGCTGGCAGCGAGCCCTTAACCAAAACAGAAAAATGAGCATCATGATAGTTTCCGTGATTCACCACCAATTTGGTAATATCTGGAACCGCCAAAAGAAGATTCGGAATCATCTCAGCTGACATACGTTTTTGGGGATCTTTTGGGATTTCTTCTATTTGAAAAACAAATCGTCTTCCCACTGATTTCAGATAGTCAATCGTCATCATCTGCGAGCATCGAATACTCAGTCTTTTCAATTTTGGCAACTTACGCAAAACATTGTCCAATTTTGTACGACTCATGTCGCACCTGATAGAGACGGAGCGAATGAGCAAAGGCTGTCCTTTCACTTCTTCTAAAACACTCATCAAAGCTTTTCTTTGCTCCTGATTCGTAATCAGAATATGCAAATTCCTGATTTGACTCAAAAAATCAGCTGACCAGCCTTTTCCCGTGATGATCATGTTATAAATGTCTTTCGGCATCAGGTAATTGCAAATATTGAGCAAAGCCTCATGAGACAGTTTAGAAAACCCAATTTCCCCTGTTTGTTCTAAAAGAGGCTTAGATATAGAAAAGCCGTGGAACTGATCGAGTTTCACGGCTTCAAATGCAATGGGTTTTTGGCTCTGGGGCCGATGCATTCCAATGGAATCTGGAACACATCCAGTCTGTTCAATATAACCCGTCATCTTTTCTCCTCAGATTCATTTTTCAACATTTCACCTAATGTATAGTTCTACCAATCTAAAATCAATGCAAACAATTCTTATTTTAGAATATCAAAATAACATTGAACAAATCTGAATGAGGCCAAAAAACAAACTATCTTGCTATCTCATTTCATTAAGGTACAATGTCGATCATCTATCTCAAAGGACAACCAACATGGCTCTTATCTCAACACCCTCTATCGAAACATCCACGACCGACACGCCCAGCGCTCCTCAACCGCAAGTCCGAGTGATTGATGGAGCAAAAGCACGCGCTCTTATTCTTTCTCTTTACAATGATCCACGCATCCTCAATGCCTTTTGTCACAATGCGCCTAAAGCTCTTCTCCAAATGACCGCAACAATTGAAGACGCTCCCGATCCAATGCGCCGGAAATATATAGATTAGTCAGTGTTGAGTTATACCAAAGGCCCTATGAAGCCCTCTCTCCTTTCGAGCAATGGATCATTGAGTCCTATTGCAGATATGAAACGCCTTTACAAATCGTCCCACAACTGTGTGATGACCTTCTCAAAGAAATGGCCACATACCGATATTTTGAAGAAAAAACGCCTGAGGCCATAGTACGCAATCTATCTCATGACTATTACGAGGATAATGAGCGGGCCTTCATGGTCCGCTGTTTAGAATTCCGGGCTTCTTGTACCGCTAAGCTTGTGAGACAACGTCCTGAATGGAAGATTAACACCCTTGATCCAGAACAAATACCCAATTATCAAATTTACGAAAAATATCAGTTGGGTTATTATGACTATCTTGAATTACGTAAAAATTTACTCACAAACAAGCACAATATCAGACAATCGGATCTCCTACATTTCCTCTATATGAGCGAATATCTGCTCTTTATTCCTCCAGAAATTAAGTACTTAAGCGCGATTGTTCAACTCGATCTCTCAGAACTTCATCTGAGCACACTGCCACCTGAGCTCTTTACACTCACAACTTTGGTATCGCTTTCACTTGATAAAAATAATCTCACCGCAATTTCACCTGAGATTAAATGTCTTGTGAATCTACAGAGACTCTATCTCAACTACAATAATTTAAGAATCTTACCATCAGAAATTGCAGATCTTCCTAATCTCAAAAAATTAGATGTTTCCTTCAATCCAAATTTAAAAGTCATCCCACCCAAGATTTTGAGAAAGCCATCTCTTCAGGTCACATCAACTTGCTCAGATAAAGAGGATGATTAGCCTCAATCTAAGACCCACTTTTGACTGTTTCATAAAATAATTTTTCAGCCTTATCCAGATTTTTTTGAAGATCCTCAAATGACGATATTCTATGCAATTCATCCAGAATGGCAACAATAGACCCAGGCAAATCATCAGCTAAATAGCGCAATCCGTAATCTTGCCTTACGCGAGAATATCGATACCGTAACATCTCAATCAGCGGAAGAATAATCCGCGCATTATAAAAATAGAGAGCCTCCGTATATCGATTACGCTTGATCGCGCGTTCAACCAAAATGCGCGCTAAAAAAGAGAACTGCTTCTGACAATCATCAATCTTTACCTTGAAGGCCTCTGCAGAATTCGGGAGCGTATCGATGGTCTGAATCAGATGAGATTCATCACAAAACACCAAAGGATTCGGGCCCATTCTTTGTTTGCTTAAAAAAACTGGCAAATACTCTTCAGTAAAGACAAGAACATCAAGCATATGAAAAGGCGAGGCGTTCTTTAATTTATAAAACCTTTGCTTCAGATTCGCATAGGCTGGACTATAAGAATCCTCTATCCCAACAAATGAATTCAAAGCGACCTCAAGATCACTGACAATTTGATCAGAGTGCTCTGTGTCCGCAACAATCCGAAGGTCTATGTCCGAGAGATCATCTTGCCGATCAAAGGCCTGACTCCCTGAAAGAAAAGCTGCTTTTACGCCTCTCTGCTTTTTAAAATAAGCAGAGAGAAAGTCAATAATTTGATCACGTGATACTTGCATTTATATCTCCTTTGGCAGTTTAATCAATAAGCTGAGGACTTACTATAACTACTATGACGCGGTACTTTTACCTCAGCCGGCGGATTTTGCTCACTCTGTTGTATCGAATGTTCAAGGGTATATTTATAATCACCAATGGCAATCACCCCTCTAGGAACGAATGCGTCCGCATTAATCAGATTATCCTTGAAATCAGCAAGCACCAAAGACTTAAGCTTCGTTAATTCTTTCGGCACGCGCGTCAGACGATTGCCACGCATATAAATACCTTTCAGGTCTTTAAAGCCCAAGATTTCTTTAGGGAACTCATTCAGGGCATTATTATCCAGTGTGATGTGCTTCAAAAATGTCAAAGTCTTGATTTCAGGGGGCAGAAAAGGAATGTCAAAATCCATCAAGAGGAGAATATGCGCTCTCTCTTCAAAAGCTTGTAGAATGACACTGCGAGCGGCCAAGTAAGATTCATAAAAGGATAAATCCATACCATCATCCCCGCCAAAGGCACTGATATGCTGCTGAATCCAATCCAAGTAGGTATGCATTCTTTTCAGATGCGCGTGAAATGATTCAACAGTCTCGCCTTCGGTATAAAGAAAATAGGGGAAAGAGATAAAATTCATCACATCTGTTGTGGATAGACCCACGCCAGAAATTGAATTTTGAATTTGAATAATAAGTTTTGTAATGTCAGCTTTCATCGCCGAATCTTGATTGATTAAGTCAGAGAATCCCTTATTCACCACCACATCCCTCACCCAATAGGGTGCTTCTCTGAGCGTCACAGGACAAGCATCAAGCTCTTCTGTTCGTCTGAAATAAGGGTCAATTTCTTCAACAAAAAAACCTTTAAATTGAGAAGCAGACTTAGGCGACGTGAGAAAACAGATTGAATTTTCCTTCCGCATCAATCCAATGGGAGCAATGGCATGCCCCGTATAGGGTATGTTAAAATTAGGTATCGTCAGATGCGCCATTGATATCTCCATGATTAAAATATGACTCACATATGGCATGGAAAAACCAGAAAAGCAATAAGAAAAAATCACTTATCGCCGTGAACAAAGTGATGTGTTCTTCGAGCTATAAAATTTAAGCACACATTTAAAAATAAAAATTAAATAAAATGCATGATATAATCAATAGATATATTGCCAAGGAGAGACCAATGTCTAAAATTGACCATCCATCAACATCAGCTATTCAAGTTTCTGATCAGATGACAGAGGCAAAAGACACCACTTTGCAGGCCCGTACAAAAAGTGAAACTGTGCCTGAATTAAGCCACACAAGCCTTACTGAACGCATCTCAGCTCAAACAACAAAAGAAACGACGTCACCACAGCAGCTCTTTGATGTGCTTGAGCGCGATGACATGGATGAATTTGAGCGCATTGTTGAATCATCCGATCCTAAAACAATTGCCAAAACAGTCAATGCAGAAGGGCAAACAATAAGCCATCTTGCCGTTTTGGCCGGCAACGCGAAAGCACTGATCATCCTGAATAATGCAAATCGAGGCAATGTCTGGGATATCAAGAATTTAAAAGATGAACGCGTTGGTGATTATATCAAACAGAAAGGGAAGAATTTTCGCAATCAAATCATTGAAATGGATAAAAAAAATGATCAAGCCAATCAGCAAAAAAATATAAAGAGTCTTTTTAAGGC
Source organism: Alphaproteobacteria bacterium (assembly GCA_018063245.1). Taxonomy (NCBI): domain Bacteria; kingdom Pseudomonadati; phylum Pseudomonadota; class Alphaproteobacteria; species Alphaproteobacteria bacterium. The sequence goes on from JAGPBS010000035.1 coordinate 7,012, forward strand.
GCTTGAAAATGATGATCAAGAGTTGTTTGATTTCCTGATCAAAAAAGTGAGCACTCAACAAATTGGAGCTGCCAGAAATGAACCAGGACAAACGCTTGCGCATCTTGCGATTGAAAAACATAATATCGCGGCCTTTTTCCAACTCAGAGAATTAAATGAAAGCCCATTAGGCGGCATTTCAAATGCGCAAGGCGAAACTGTGAATGACTATATTCAAAAGCAAGACCCTGCTTTTAAAGCAGAACTTCAAAAAGAGATGCTTGTACATAGCAAAAAACTGGGCCTTGCTCAGCGTTTAATTCTTGATAAAGCAGCAAAATTTTTAAAAATAAGAGCTGAAGATATGAGAAAACAAGAACTACAAGAAAATGATCCAAGATTAAAACATATTGAAGAGCTCGAACTAACAATACATATAATGCTCGAAAAAGGACATTGCCATGGATTTGCGGTTGCCTGGGTTGAAATGTTTGTCCTGGGCTTAGAGGATCAATATTACAAAGACCTCGCGCTTCTACGAGATTGGGATGCAACCAAAGAGAGTATCACACCCGAACTCACCAACATGATGGATACTTTATTTCAACGGATTCTTTTTTATCATCATGAGTCCGTCTCACATATCACGAGAGGTAGCTGGAATGACCCGTTTCTTCCTTCCACACAAGGAGATCTCCTCTCAAAATATCTTGATAATCCTAACTTTATGTTCCCTATACTGCAACTGAAAATAGAAACAAAATTCATTTCAACGGCTATTTTAAGCTTACTCCTTAAAGAGGGGAATGCTATCATGATCGGAGGCGGTGGACATTCAATTGCCATCGGTCAGAAGAACGATTTCTATTATCTCTTTGATTCAAACTATAAGGGAGATGAGGAAAATGTCAATCTTGAGAGAGGCGGGCGAAAATTTGATTCACTGGATGATCTCTCAAAAAATATCCGTCATCAACTTTATGAAAGTTTAGGAAATCCCCTTACCTACATCAGTTATTCATTGAATGTTGTTGACCTTAAAAAAGCAAATCATCTCTATCCTCGCCAAAAGGAAATTGAAGACGCCGCGAAAATTGAAGAGTTAGAAGAAGATAAATTACTCAATCATTTTGATAAAATAAATAAATTCATTATTCACCAAGTCGAAAACTTCCCCTATATTGAACAGCTTATCTCATCGATGAGCAAAGATCAAATCAACGACAATAGCCGCGGCATGAGCATTTTGGATCAGTTCATTAGCAGTAACACTCCCTTTAAAAAGGAAGTCATCAAATTAATTCTAAATAAAGGCGGGGAACTAACTTTAAATGAGAGAAACTCTCTTTATTGGACAATCCGTTCAGAAAATGAACCTGATGTGATTCGCATGATTTATGAAAAAAATCCTCAGCAAGCAGAATCCCTGCCCCCAGAATTTAAAGAGAAATTGAAAGAGGCTCTGGAAAACCAACAAATTTAAACAGAAAAAAGGCTCTCATTTAAGAGTTTTCTCGACAAGCCCAACAAGCCTTATGGGTGCCTCTGTTCCATCTTTCACTTTCATTGGCAAGGCCATCACAAAAGCCCCCGTAGGAGGCATCTTTTCAAGATTGGCAACATTTTCAAGAAGCACGCGCCCCGTACCTAAAAAAGCGCGATGGACGGGAAAGCCTTCATCAGGTCTATCTGATGAGAGGGTATCGATCCCAAGAGCCTGAACACCACGCTCAATCAGCAATTCAGCCGCCTCAACAGAGACATCTGGAAAGACGTGATTATGATGATATTTTTTAAGATCACCCCAGAACTTGGCCCATCCTGTTTTGATCATCACGCATGAGCCATGTGTAATAGTGCCGTGTTTTTCCTCAAATGAAAGAATATCTTCTTTTGTGACCGCATAGAGCTCATGACTTTGAGCTGACACATCGATCACAAAACAAGGAAAACACAGATCATTCACATCCAAATCATGAATTGATTTATGCCCTGGAAAACAATGACTTGGCGCATCCATATGCGTTCCGATACCTGCAATCATACTCAATTTCAAAATACGAAACTTATCGATCCCTTCACAATCATCATAATCCATATGAACCTCATGATGAAATCCACAGCCACCGTTCCAAGTTGGGATATTCGGATCAAGAGTATGTGTTAAATCGATGAGATGATATTGAAATGTCATGTCAGCTCCTTACTCAATAGTTTTTGTTATCATTCTTCTGAACATAAACCCAAGCTTTTGTGCCAGAGGCCATGGTGAGCAATTGCCTTTCGTAATCATCCACCTCATAGGCATCAGCATGAATAAGCTCTTCATCCGTCACCTCAAAAACCATACCTGAAACTGAATCACCTGGCTGATCGCTTGGTACAACAATTTTATGCGTCTCTTCACCACTTAAAGCGATCACTGCTTCATCCTTGATGGGCAGTGGCACAATCTTATACCCGGGAAGAGCATCAACAGCCCCCTCTAAAAGGCGGCCAAAAGTGCTCAATTGCACAGCTTCATATTGCAACGTTCCATAAGAAAAAAGATTGGGCATTTGTGGGTCCTCTTGGGTGTTTTTAGATATTCACTTAGATTAGCCAGGGCAAGAGATAAAAGCAAGATGTAAAGAGGGGGGGCCATTATCCTTTAACAGCAATCCCAATAAAAAATCACATTAGAAAAATCTAGATTTTTTAGATCCTCTTTTAAGATAAAAAATGAAGCAATGCCAGCATCTCCAAATGAAATATGCGTATCATAACCAATTTGTAGCAAAACCTCGTATTGATCATCTAAAAGAAAATCCGGCGCTTGTTGTGTGAAGCACGGATACCCACCAATTTTATGATTGGTATTACTTTCAACAACAGTGTGATATAACTCATAAAATTCAACTCCATCAATAAATTGGCCGTCGTAAATTTCGTAAAGCTTATCAAAAAATGGACTATCCATGGATACAGGTTTTTTCTGCTTAGAAAAAGCCAATTCATGAACGCAGTTCATTGGAAACTCATCCGTCTCTTTCAAAAAACCTAAGTTTTGACTTTTCAAGTAAGAACCTTGATTTGGTATATAAAGAGCTTTAAAGGAAGATTCCTCATCATCAAATCTCATTCCATACAAATGGTGATGCGTATCAATATAAAATTGTAACAACCCATCTCTTGGAAAAGGCTCTAAGTAAGGCATATCAATGAAATTTATTTGAGCCAAAAGATGCATCGGCTCTCCATCTTTATTTTTTGGATACTCAACCGAAGCAGGCAAATAAGGTAATCCTCCAAATTTACTAGCCCATATCGGAAGTCCATCCAGATTTTGATTTTTACTCAAAACCGATAAACTTGTTGGCTTGGGCCTTTCAACAGGCGTCGCTACGATAGCTATAAATTCTTTTGAAGAATCATATATATCTTTTAGAACTTGTAATGAATTCATTTCAATATCCAATCATTTATACATTAGAGATGTTAGGGATTAAACCCTAACCTTCAGAACAAAGCAAGAAAATTAAGAGAGGAGGTGTTTAAAATTTTTATCTTTAAAATAGGATAGTGTTCTTGCATAAATAGGCCTATTCATGGCACTAGAAACTAATATAATATGATCGCCCCCCAAGCTGCACAACCGTGAGGGGTGAATAAGGGGATCATCTTCAAACCACTTTACTACAGTTGGATGGTTATTAATATCCTCATATTTCGTGACAGTTTTTCTTTGCCTTTTATATGTCCCTATTTTTTGTGATATCAATTCACACGGCTCAATTAATGCTTGAGAAAAAATAACCTGATGTGTTAAATGAGAAACTAAATGATCAAAGTAATTTTTACCCCATGTTTTTTCGAATTGATAATAACCTTGACTAACCATCAGCATCGATAAATTTAATGATTGAAACATATTAGAGCTTAACAATAAATTTGAAACATCTGGTAATAATGACGCATCATCAATCAAAGCACGAATTGGTCTTTTCCTTTCAGATTGCACTTCTCCGGAAGTCAAAACTTGAAATAGGGCCTCGAAAAAGAAAACAGTTAATTTACCTACATCATCTGATCCAAACAATGGATTCTTTATATATATTGTTACAGGCTTTCCATCTATCTCTCTGATATTTTTCAAACTAAAGTCAGAACTAGAAGTTACACAACTAACACCAGTCTTCTCAAAAGCAGAAAAACTTAAGCTCACGCAAGTAAAAAAATTCATCCTTTCTAAACGTGAAAAAGATGCTATCCTTAACAAATGCATTCTTATTCGTGAAGGATATTGCCTTTCTTTAGCGATATCCGCTGCTAATTGAAACTTCCCCAATCGATGCTCCCACTGAGAGTGCCTTGCCCAATCAAGAACCTCAACTATTGTGGTTGATCTTCCTTCTGATTTACAAAGTAAAATATAATATAAAATAATAGATGAAAATACATCGCTCATATAAGAAATTCCTACAGAGTTATAATTTCTGCACCAAAAAATTGCACATAATTTATCTACGTAAAACTCAACGTCTTGAGTATTTTCAGGAAGATTCTCTAAAGCTATTGGATTCCAAGAATTAAAGATTTGATCAGCATCACACCAATTTAAATGAAAAATAGGCCCTAATTTTTCACGATATTTTGAAGTCTGACTATACAATGTACCATGGGCCTCACTAATAATGAGTGTTGCATCATCACTATTTAGAATCGTAGGCATTACAATACCTGCTGATTTACCTATTCCTGTTGGACCAACAACAACTGCAGCACATGGAGAGTTCACAGCAAGCAAATGCGAAGAATTAAAATCACCATCAAAACGCCCAAGAACAATACCTTTTTCTGCCAACATGTTAGGTTTCATTCTTCTAATATCTTTCAATGTTGCCCATTTAGCTTCTGAGTTCCTATAAACATATAAAATGTCTAGAACCCATTTTACCGGGTGAATCTTACGTATATAGCCATATGATTTATTAACAGCCAAAATATAAAAAGCAAAAGATGATTGAGGCAACCATTCATGAATTAACAAATCGAAAATCTGACCAGATTTGATCAATGAAATAATATCTAACTCAGAAAAATAATAGCATACACAACCCCAAAGCAGAGCAAAAAAAGCCCAATAACCAATTAAATATATATACCTGCTATAGAACATGGAAACCTCTTTTTTAATAAAAATACTTAACCATATATTTACCACTATTTTTCAATTTTCTAAAACGAAAAAAAACACTCATAAACATGTTAACAAGCACTATGGCCAAGAGCCAGATACAGACAAACCTGCGCAAGCAAAGATAATTTAAAAATGATGTTTAGGCATCATCCAACAATCAAACTCTCATCCTTATGCGATGACAGAACAATCTGTGTCATTGATTTTAAAACATGACACTGCCCCTTCAGAAAATCAGTAATTAATGCTTCAAGTGTCTTTGTATCCTGACACCTCACTTTCAGCACAAAATCATACTCACCCGTCACATGGTGACATTCTAAGATAGACTCATGTTTTGAAATCTCTGATAAAAAATGTTTGCGATGCCTTGGTTGATCTAATGTCGTAAAAATAAAAGCACATAAATTCATATCCATAAAATCAGCCGAGACAAGAGCTGTCATTTTTCTGATCACGCCGCTCTGCTTGAGACGCCTTAATCTTTCATTCGCAGCTGACGCAGAAAGCCCAACTTTTTCACCCAACTGCGTGCTTGTTAAAGTAGCATCATGCATAATGCACTCAACAATTATGCGGTCTGTACCATAAAATTCATTATTTTTTATTGACATATTCACATTTTCCTGTATAATTTCCTGTATAACATATATTACAAAGGATATTTTAAAATGTCAATACATCTTTATTTTTTCGAAGCTTGGATAATCGGCATAGCAATTGCAGCCCCCGTCGGCCCAATAGGCATGTTATGCATCAGAAAAACATTAGAGATTGGCCTCAAAGGCGCCCTTCTTGTCGGCCTAGGAGCAGCAATTGCTGACGCTATGTATGGAATGATTGCCGCTCTTGGGCTCACAGCCATTTCAAATATTATGCTCAATATGGCGGGTCCGCTTAAATTAATTGGCGGATTATTCTTACTCTATCTCGCCTATAAAGAAATCACAAGCGCAAAGACGCCTCATGAAGCTCATATTAAAGAGAAAAGCAGTCTGAGAATGGTCATTGAGGTGTTTTTTCTTACGATAACAAATCCCGCAACCATCTTGAGTTTTCTTGCTATTTTTGCATCTATTGGCCGCGGAGCCACATCTACATTAGAGTCACTGACCTTGGTTTTAGGAATTTTCTTAGGTTCCATGACCTGGTGGCTTATATTAGGTTTTCTGATCAGCAAAATTAGGCACAGGCTCCCAAAAGCTTGGCTTGAGAGGATAAAATGGCTCTCTTGTTTTATTATTGGTGGCTTTGGACTCTGGGCGATTATCAGCGCAGTGATGGTTTAATCTCAAGTATCTCTCGAGCTCAGTCCCGCTATAAATAAAGGAAGTCCATAATTTTAGTCATTTCACCCACCCTACAAAATTTCCGCATTGAAACTGAAGATAATCATTGCATAAGGATCAGGGTTCTCAGGAGTTTCGAGCTCTTTTGCTGTTTTAAACACCTCAGAAATTTGACCTGTTGCAACCTCATGAATCATTTTTCGCCAAAATTTGACTGCCTTTATATTTTCTGGCATAACGGAAACTGTCCACCTTCCGGGATGCTGTTTAAAAATCTGCCTTGCTACCGCTCTTGCAATACCCTTGCCTTGAAATTTTGCAAGAATAAAAAATTCCCCCATGTTCCAATCCACAGGGTCAAGCAGAGAGATTTTATCCAACAGAACAAATCCAGCAATTTCAGTGCCAACCCTTACCATAAAAGCTTTTTCGCCTGGCGTCTCAAAATAATGTTTAAAATCGATGCACTCAAACAGGCCATCTTCAGGGCATTCCCATCCCATAAAAGCAGTGCGATCATAGACATAAAAGCGCGCCATATTCTGAATGGTCTGATAATCAGAAATCGTTGCAGGCAATAAATGAACTTGTGGCATAAACTTTCGAATCAACAAATGATGCACTTTGCCTTTGCCACTGACATCGCCTGGCATCACAAAATCACACACATGATCAAATCCCGCTTTCATGTAAATGTGCTTTGCTCTCGGGTTATCGCTCGCGGGATCAATCAAAAAGGTGTCTGCCTTTGGATCACAGTCACGCCTAAAGAAGTCAAGAAACGCCGTTAGCGTTTTTGCTCCATAGCCTTTACCCAAGAATTGTGGATTGCCGATCATGTAATCAAGGCCATAGCTATGCCCCGTTTTGGACAGACGAGATAGCTTTTCATCGCCTATATCATCTTCACCCGTTTCCTGAATTGTCATCAACATGGCAAAGGGTTGATCATCACAGCTTGCGATCCAATAGACATACTTACCGTCACAATAAGTTGATGGCTCTGTCCTGCCATTCACAAAATTGAGGATATCATTTTTATGCGCATCAGACTGATCCCAAAATTCCATTACATGAGGCTCAGCAAGCCAATTGAAGATGGTTGAGAGATCTGCGTTCGATAGTTTTTGAAAGTGGAGCATTATATATTCCTAAATTAAATGAAAGACTAACATATAATAGTTTCTGAGTAAATTGAATAACTAACCAGTGCACCGGCTAAAAGCAAGGCGCAAAGCAGCGCCTATTTGTGAAGGCTCACTATCATGAGGAATATTAACGTAATCTCTCTTGTCGATACCCTCCCCGCTCCATGCTTCAAGCTTTTCATGATGACTGGGTCGAATCGTTATCAAACCTTGATCAAGATTAATACCACAGGACTTCATATCTGCGAAGAAGCTTCTTTTTGTTTTATACCCGAATCAATTATAAAAATTAACAATTTACCGAGAAGATAAAAAATACTATATTAAAACTAAAAATCAGAAAGGATATATTTATGTCAGCTTATCGGTTTAATTATATTATTAAAAATATTGATATTCTTCTGTCAGAAAATCCCTATCAAGACAAGAACTTAATTTCATTACAGGGATGGGCCGACTATGGTATTGTCGGATGGGATGAAAAGTATTCGTGTTACTATGTTAGCCTGGTCATGGATGATGATGAGTATCAAGCTATATTAGAAAATGATCAAAGCATCTCTCTAGAAAACTCAACTGGCATTCACACTTTTGAACAACTGTGCAATAAAATCAGTGATATCTTTGGTGTCTGGTCGGGAATATTTGAATTTGAAAATAATATAGAGATTACCAAGAGGAGTAATCGTCACACAGAAGCCCTAAAATCACAACCTCCAACTGATTACCTCAAAATCATTAGCGAGTTTTCCACTAAAATATATAAACTATGTAAATTTATCCTTAAATGGGCATTCCTTATTTTAACACACATATTCATATTCTTTTTTGAAGCTTATATTAACTCACAATGGAAAAAGTCAAAAAACAGAAATTATTACAACCCTTTTATAGGCGTTACTATATACAGATGGGGAGACGATTGGAACATGGTTATAGACGATGTGCATTACAAACATTATTCTTCAGTACAATCCGCAAAAGATGATGCCTTAAAAAAATGGTATGAAAGATAGAACTCCTTTTGATTTTTTCAAAAGAATCATGAAAAATCATACAACTGACAACATGCACTGAATCGAATTAGAAAAGAAAACCCTCTTTCTAAAAAGAAATGTAAACCAAAAGCAAACTAAAAAATTTACTTCTCTAAAAATATAAACACAAAGCAAGGAACTTCCATATGGCACAAATTATTTTTCCAAATTGCGACATAAGTTTTGCAAGTGATCTTTTAAATGATACAGACTATATCACGAGAACATTAAAGGAAATATACGCAGGTAATGTAGAATGGATCCCCAGTCCAGAATTCTTAAAAAATAGAATCAAAGAAAGAAACAGTATATACCTTAGAAAAGATTTTTGGGATTATTCAGAAAGAGCAAAAAAAATTCAAGAATATTCTGTCACATCAGCAGAAATCACCCCTTATTATATTGCTGATTCTTGTTCCAAATATAGCGTATGGAGAATGAACATTAATAACTTATGGAGAGCAATGAAGGATGCAGAAGAGAACATCTTAGGAGATTTTAAAACCGCAACATTACTAAAATCCACATTATCGTTGAAAGATACAGATCCCGCTTTTGGATATCTTTATGCTCATTTAATTTCTATTTCCATTTTACCTCTCCCTTTGGGGGAAAAAAGTATAAAACACCATATTTTCCCTTATATAAAAAGAGCCTATGGCACAGGTATAGCATCTATACAAGATAATTTACCTGCTCTATATCACTTTTGTAAAGACATCAAGGATTGCTTAGAATGCCGAGACCTCCAAGAATCTGCGCTAGAATTATTAGATAAAGTGCTGTTAGATCTAGCACAAAGAAATCCGTACAGCAATTGGAAATCACTCGCAATAAAAGCCGGGCTTCTGAAAAATAACTCAATATTCTAGAGAAGAAGTCAAAGATACACGTTGACGTAACGTAAGGTTCAAAAGATAATTTGAATAATCGATCAAAATTTCTCGTTTGATCAATTTTTGTACAGAGAATCTTGGATCATCAACTCTTTCTTAAAAAACAGTCGGTTGAGCGTTATTTGTGGCGCGACAATGGGATAATCGACTGGCAACTCTGATTGCGGAATCTCAACAAATCCATTGCGCTCATAAAAGCGAATGGCGGCTTTGAACTCAACCAAAGTGTCCAGATATAAAGCCTTGATCCCATGCTCTGCAGAATAGGTAACAATGGTGTCAAGCAAACTCTGAGCGATTGATTTGTCTCTACCGCGGTGAGATTTATCGACGAACATTTTACGAATCGCCCCACAATTGTCTCCAAAAAAGAGAAAGCCAGCTGTGCCGATGACTGTGCTATCTTCAACGGCAACCCAAAAAGCCTGATAAAATTGTTGAATTTGCAAAAGATCTGGCTGATCTTCGAGCGTGATATTGATGTTGAATTCATTCTGCTGCGTTCCCACAATTAAGGAAACGAGGGATTCGTTGATGATTGGATCGTATTGATCATATAGACTAATTTTCATTTATGTATACCTGTATATTTGAGAAATCATGATAATAAAAAATATTTTAAAAAAAACAACTTAGAAAGTGTTCATTTGATGAAGGTGATTTTGTATATGGAGAATAGAATGAACGTAAGAGATATATATGCTTTTATTTTGGGGTGTTAGTGAATCTGAAGACTCTTTGAGGAGCTTATTCAGACCACTTAACTTTTAAGTTTAGAGAACTTTCGTTGCACTATCTCTCCCAACTGGAGAGAATAGATTTAATAATGATGATCAGAGAAGGAGATCAAGCCGATTAGGTTATTAGTATCGGTTAGCTTCATGCATTACTGCACTTCCACACCCGACCTATCGACGTGGTAGTCTTCCACGACCTTAATAGGGAGTACTTGTTTTGAGGTTAGTTTCCCGCTTAGATGCTTTCAGCGGTTATCTATTCCATACTTAGCTACCCGGCGGTGCCATTGGCATGACAACCGGTACACCAGAGGTATGTCCATCCCGGTCCTCTCGTACTAGGGACAGATCCTCTCAATACTCCAACACCCGCGGCAGATAGGAACCGAACTGTCTCACGACGTTCTAAACCCAACTCACGTACCACTTTAATCGGCGAACAGCCGAACCCTTGGGACCTTCTCCAGCCCCAGGATGTGACGAGTCGACATCGAGGTGCCAAACCTCCCCGTCGATATGGACTCTTGGGGGAGATCAGCCTGTTATCCCCGGCGTACCTTTTATCCGTTGAGCGATGGCCCTTCCACGCAGTGCCACCGGATCACTATGACCGACTTTCGTCTCTGCTTGACTTGTCTGTCTTGCAGTCAGGCTAGCTTATGCCATTGCACTCATCAGTTGATTTCCGACCAACCTGAGCTAACCATCGCGCGCCTCCGTTACTCTTTGGGAGGCGACCGCCCCAGTCAAACTACCCACCATACAGGGTCCCGGCTCCAGATAATGGAGCACGGTTAGATAACAAAAGGGGCAAGGGCGGTATTTCAAGGGTGGCTCCACCACGGCTAGCGCCGCGGCTTCAAAGCCTCCCGCCTATCCTACACATGCCATTTCTGCTACCACTGTAAAGTTATAGTAAAGGTGCACGGGGTCTTTCCGTCTAACCGCGGGAACTCCGCATCTTCACGGAGAGTTCAATTTCGCTGAGTTGGTGTTGGAGACAGCGGGGAAATCGTTACGCCATTCGTGCAGGTCGGAACTTACCCGACAAGGAATTTCGCTACCTTAGGACCGTTATAGTTACGGCCGCCGTTTACTGGGGCTTCAATTCAGAGCTTGCACTCCTCCTCTTAACCTTCCAGCACCGGGCAGGCGTCAGACCCTATACTTCGTCTTACGACTTAGCAGAGCCCTGTGTTTTTAATAAACAGTCGCTACCCCCTGGCCTGTGCCCCCTCTTATTGCTTGCGCAAAAAGAGGGCCTCCTTCTTCCGAAGTTACGGAGGCATTTTGCCGAGTTCCTTCAACACCATTCTCTCAAGCGCCTTGGTATACTCTACCAGCCCACCTGTGTCGGTTTGGGGTACGGTCATTAATGCAGAGGTTATTTCCTGGAAGTCCTTCACTGCACACCCAATCCAATAAGGATGTACAATATACGGCCTTCGTCACCTTCTGCTGGCTGAGGAATATTAACCTCATTCCCATCGACTACGCCTTTCGGCCTCGCCTTAGGGGCCGGCTTACCCTGCGCGGATTAACCTTGCGCAGGAACCCTTGGGCTTTCGGCGAATATGTTTCTCACATATTTTATCGCTACTCATGTCAGCATTCTCACTTCTGATACCTCCAGATAACCTCACGGTTACCCTTCACAGGCTTACAGAACGCTCCGCTACCGCGCCATTCATAAGAATGGCACCCGCAGCTTCGGTAGATGATTTTAGCCCCGTTACATTTTCGGCGCAGGACGGCTTAACTAGACCAGTGAGCTATTACGCTTTCTTTAAAGGATGGCTGCTTCTAAGCCAACCTCCTGGCTGTCTTGGCCTTCCCACTTCCTTTCACACTTAATCATCATTTGGGGACCTTAGCTGGCGGTCTGGGCTTTTTCCCTCTCGTCCACGGACCTTAGCACCCATGGACTGTCTGGCCGTGCAGTACTCTACGGTATTCGGAGTTTGGTTAGGTTTGGTAAGATTCGCATCCCCCTAGCCCATCCAGTGCTCTACCCCCGTAGGTATTCACACGACGTACTACCTAAATAGTTTTCGCGGAGAACCAGCTATTACCCGGTTTGATTGGCCTTTCACCCCTAGCCACAGGTCATCCCCTAATATTTCAACATTAGTGGGTTCGGTCCTCCAGTGCATGTTACTGCACCTTCAACCTGCCCATGGCTAGATCACCGGGTTTCGGGTCTAATCCATGCAACTATGTCGCCCTATTCAGACTCGCTTTCGCTACGCCTACACCTATCGGCTTAAGCTCGCTGCATAAATTAAGTCGCTGACCCATTATACAAAAGGTACGAGGTCACAAGTGTTCAGAATCAAAAAGACAAGCTTTCTCCTACGCACTACGTGCTTCGGCGGACAAGTTGTAAGAATGACAAGTCATTAAATAAACTCTCTTCTCTTTTTAATTCTGAACACTCGCTCCCCCTGTTTGTAGGCATTTGGTTTCAGGTCTATTTCACTCCCCTCATTGGGGTTCTTTTCACCTTTCCCTCACGGTACTTGTTCACTATCGGTCATTAGGGAGTATTTAGGCTTGGAGGGTGGTCCCCCCATCTTCAAACAGGATTTCACGTGTCCCGCCCTACTCATGTACACTCATTACCCATACTTATACGGGGCTATCACCTACTATGGCTATCCTTTCCAGAATATTCTAATTAGATAATGAATGCAACTGGCCTGCTCCGCGTTCGCTCGCCACTACTAGCGGAATCTCGGTTGATGTCTTTTCCTCTGGATACTTAGATGTTTCAGTTCTCCAGGTTTGCCTCATGACCCTATGTATTCAGATCATGATACCCTAAAAGGGTGGGTTTCCCCATTCGGAAATTCCCGGATCAATGCCTGCTCGCAACTCCCCGGGACTTATCGCAACGTGCTACGTCCTTCATCGCCTCCTAATACCAAGGCATCCACCAAATGCCCTTTTTGCGCTTGATCTCCTTCTCTCAGCATCATTACAACAAACAAAATTGCTTTTATTTGTGTCTCTTCATGCATTGGAAGTTCTCGCTTTCGTTCAAACTTTTGTTATAAAAGTCAAACAACAAACTTGCTTTGTATCGGTTTCGATACACCTCACTTTACACTAAACTTAATCCTAAAACTAAATTCACTGCAAACTTGAGTTAGTCAAGTTTTTATTTGCTTCTACAACACGTTGAACGAGTGTTATATATATATCTTTACGCTATTTCATATCTCGACTGAGGTTTTAACACTCAATCTTACCTATTAAAAGGTCACTGATTCTGACACATAAACGCCTTCTGAGCAAGCTCAAAATTCGCTTATTTTTCAGATCAGAGAACAAAAGTTATCGGCCTCATTCACACTGTGAATGCTACATATAACTGTTGATCACTGATCTCATCAACATCTTCTAAGACGCTCCATTACCGACTTTCATCGTTAATGGTGGAGGCAGACGGGATCGAACCGACGACCTATAGCTTGCAAAGCTATCGCTCTCCCAACTGAGCTATGCCCCCATTGTTTCGCTTTCGATCTTTCAATCGCCCTCGCGGCTCATTTGAAAGCTTTGCCTTTTGATTGGTGGGCCTGGGAGGACTTGAACCTCCGACCTCACGCTTATCAAGCGCGCGCTCTAACCAACTGAGCTACAAGCCCTTTTCATCTTTTTATATTAAGCACCAGATGAGAGGTTTAAAACGATTCAGTTTGATTTCTAAAACAGGCCCGGCAGCGACCTACTTTCCCGTGCCTTAAGACAAAGTATCATCGGCGCAGAGAGTTTTCACGACCGAGTTCGGAATGGGATCGGGTGCTTTGCCCCTCGCTATAACCACCGGAACTGATTTAGAAATCAAATCTGAATTGTTTTTTAAAAGGGAGTTAGAAAGTAGCAGAATCATCGATTTTACCTTAGAAAGGAGGTGATCCAGCCGCAGGTTCCCCTACGGCTACCTTGTTACGACTTCACCCCAGTCGCTGACCATACCGTAGACGGCTGCCTCCTTGCGGTTAGCGCACCGGTTTCAGGTAAAACCAACTCCCATGGTGTGACGGGCGGTGTGTACAAGACCCGGGAACGTATTCACCGCGGCATGCTGATCCGCGATTACTAGCGATTCCGACTTCATGCACTCGAGTTGCAGAGTGCAATCTGAACTGAGACGAATTTTAGGGATTTGCTCCAGGTCACCCCTTTGCTTCCCTCTGTCATCGCCATTGTAGCACGTGTGTAGCCCAGCCCGTAAGGGCCATGAGGACTTGACGTCATCCTCGCCTTCCTCCGGCTTATCACCGGCAGTTCCTTCAAAGTGCCCAGCATTACCTGATGGCAACTGAAGGTGAGGGTTGCGCTCGTTGCGGGACTTAACCCAACATCTCACGACACGAGCTGACGACAGCCATGCAGCACCTGTGTGGCACCCAGCCGAACTGAAGGTCTTTGTCTCCAAAGACCATAGTGCCCATGTCAAGGGCTGGTAAGGTTCTGCGCGTTGCTTCGAATTAAACCACATGCTCCACCGCTTGTGCGGGTCCCCGTCAATTCCTTTGAGTTTTAATCTTGCGACCGTACTCCCCAGGCGGAGTGCTTAACGCGTTAACTCCGACACTGAATGCGTTAGCATCCAACATCAAGCACTCATCGTTTACGGCGTGGACTACCAGGGTATCTAATCCTGTTTGCTCCCCACGCTATCGCGCCTCAGCGTCAGATTCTAGCCAGATAGTCGCCTTCGCCACTGGTGTTCCTCCAAATATCTACGAATTTCACCTCTACACTTGGAATTCCACTATCCCCTCTAGATCTCTAGCCTGCCAGTCTTAAATGCAGTTCCTGGGTTGAGCCCAGGGCTTTCACACCTAACTTGACAGACCGCCTACGCGCCCTTTACGCCCAGTAATTCCGAACAACGCTAGCCCCCTTCGTATTACCGCGGCTGCTGGCACGAAGTTAGCCGGGGCTTCTTCTCGGGTTACCGTCATTATCTTCACCCGTGAAAGAGCTTTACAATCCGAAGACCTTCTTCACTCACGCGGCATTGCTGGATCAGGCTTTCGCCCATTGTCCAATATTCCCCACTGCTGCCTCCCGTAGGAGTCTGGGCCGTATCTCAGTCCCAGTGTGGCTGATCATCCTCTCAGACCAGCTATGGATCGTTGCCTTGGTAAGCCTTTACCCCACCAACAAGCTAATCCACCGCGGGCCCATCTTTTAGCGATAAATCTTTCCTTTACAGCGCCAAGCTGCAAAGCGTATCCGGTATTAGCCTTAGTTTCCCAAAGTTATCCCAAACTAAAAGGTAGGTTCCCACGTGTTACTCACCCGTGCGCCACTGATAGCAAGCTATCCGTTCGACTTGCATGTGTTAAGCATGCCGCCAGCGTTCGTTCTGAGCCAGGATCAAACTCTCATGTTAAAATCCTGCTCGTTTTTACTGTTGTTAAAGTCATAAAGCCTAAACTCTATACCTTAACTGCTCAATTAAAACGTCAGTTGACGAGTTCTCACAAACTCTCTCATACCTTCCACTTACGTGAAAAGTACAAGCAAATGTCACTGACCTATTCACTCATTATTCCCTCGCGGAAATAACAAACTCATAAGTTGTTTCTTCTACTCTTCTAAGAGTGTTTGATACGAACTACTGTTTTTTGTAAATCAATAATTCTGCTACCATCCAACTCCCTTATCTAGCTTACTGTTTTTCAGATC
>JAGPBS010000036.1 GCA_018063245.1 Alphaproteobacteria bacterium
GTGCTGTACGGCCGATTCTGTGGATGTAGTCTTCAGGGCATTGTGGGAGATCATAGTTGATCACATGTTCAATGTGTGGAATATCAAGGCCACGTGCTGCAACGTCAGTTGCAATCAGAACGCGGTACTTTTGTGCTCTGAAATCACGAATCACACGATCACGTTGTCTTTGACGCAAGTCTCCGTGAAGAGCTGCTGTTTCAAAACCTTCGCGCTCAAGTCTTTCAGCGAGTTCATCAGCCATTCTTTTTGTATTTACAAAAACAATGATTGAGCCTTCGCGTTTAGAGAGTTCATCTTTCAAATGACCATATTTCTGTGGTTGCTTGACATGAACGATATCTTGCTTGATGTTTTCTGCAGTGCTTCTTGTGCAGCCGACAGTGATGCGCTCAGGCTTGTTCAAATATCTTTGCGCAATCTTTTCGATCTTTGGTGTCATTGTTGCTGAAAACATAAATGTTTGACGAGATTCTGGTAAAAACTCAACGATTTCGTCAAGCTGTACACCAAAGCCCATGTCGAGCATTCTGTCAACTTCATCAAGAACCAAGAAGTGTGTTTGGTCTAAATGCAAACTGCCACGACGCAAGTGATCGTTAATACGACCTGGCGTTCCCACAACAATGCGGGGAGAGCGTCTGAGTTCAGAGAATTGTTTTGCCATCGGATCGCCACCGATGAGCAGAACAGTATAGAATTTTTTCAAATTCTTGACCAGTTGGCGAATGACAACATTCACCTGTACAGCTAATTCACGCGTTGGCGTTAAAATCAAAGCTGTTGCTTCTGGATTTGCGATAAGTTGTGAAACAAGAGCAATACCGAATGCACCTGTTTTCCCTGTTCCGGTTCTGGCTGAACCAAGAATGTCTCTACCAGCAAGAGCGAGTGGGATAGATTGTTGTTGTATTTCTGTAGGCGCCACATAACCCATTGCTTCAATAGAAGCTAATAACTCGTCAGGGAGCCCAAATGATTGGAAATCACTCATTAATTAAATTCCTCAAAAAAAGATAGAAAAAGAGACAGAAGTTGTCTGTCTCTTTTCAGAAACGATAATATATCGTGTTTACGCTGAAACAACTGAAATGTTAACAGCTGCAGTTCTTCCACGACTTTCTTCTAGATCAAACTCCAAAACTTGTCCTTCGTCTAAAGAACGCATTCCAGCTTGATTAACAGCAGTAATGTGAACAAATACATCTTTTCCGCTTTGGTCTGCAGGTTGGATAAATCCGTAACCTTTTTTAGAATTGAACCATTTAACGGTACCTTTATGTCTTTGCATAGTCTTTTCTCCTTTAAAAACCTTAATTCTAAGGTTTGTATTAATCGAGATTGATTAACCTTAATCAATCTCTAGCCATTGGCGCCAAACTCTTAACCAAAAGCTAAGAAATTACAGTCCTTGAAGGAGAATTTCTGCCTTAAACGAAAAGTAATGTTGCTCAACATTCTTTTGAATCTCACGATACAACTTCAGATAAACAACCATAGGCAACCAGCATAAATGCCAAGCTCGCGATTATATTAACTGTGAATTCATTAAAAAGCAATAGAAATCAACTAAATTTATATTTTTATTTCAAAATAAGTAAAAAAAAGCCTTTACAAGGAGATAAATGTCAGAAAAAATGCTTTGAGCGAAAAAAAGAAAAAAATATTTCAATAAAACTTAACTTTCCTGTAACATGATGATAAAAGTAAAACCAGAGTAAAGTACATCCATAAGAAGAAAGAAAAAGGATTTAACAATGAATAAACGACTATTAGGTTTCATACAGGCGTTCTCTTTTATCATAGCTGGCCTTATGCCAACCTCTTTCGCGATTGCAGCTCACCCTGTTCCTTATCAAGTCTATTTTCAAGATGCTGTAACACCTGTTATGCATCAGCTCGTTGACTTCCACGATTTATTACTTATCATTATTACAGCGATTTCTGCATTTGTTTTATTGTTGCTTGTTTATGTGATGGTTCGTTATAACGAAAAAATGAATCCTGTTCCATCAAAAACAACACACAATACAATCATTGAAGTGATTTGGACAGCTGTTCCTGTGATGATTTTGCTTTTTATTGCCTTTCCATCTATTAAATTACTTTATTACATGGATAGCGCGATTGAAGGTGAAATGACAGTCAAAGTGACAGGCAACCAGTGGTATTGGACATACGCTTACCCTGATCATGATAATTTTGAGTTTGAAAGTCGCATGATTCAAGAGCAAGATCTCAAGCCAGGCCACATCAGATTGCTTGAGGTTGATAATCGTTTAGTTTTACCAACCAATACAAAGATTAAATTTATTGTGACAGCTTCAGATGTTTTGCATTCATGGGCGATGCCAGCTTTTGGTGTTAAGCGTGATGCGGTTCCTGGTCGTTTGAATGAAACATGGGCGCAAATTGACAAAGAAGGTGTTTATTATGGTCAATGCTCTGAGATTTGTGGTAAAGATCATGGATTCATGCCGATTGCAGTTCAAGCTGTTCCAAAAGATCAATTTGATGCTTGGATGAAAAAAGTCAAAGATAAAGGCGATTATCAAGAGTTTAAAGCTTTATAATTGAAAACGATGATATTTCATCATTCAGAATGTAAATAAGAAAAAGGAAAACAATAATGACGACAGCAAATCACGTAGGCGCTCATGATGATCATCACGATCACAAGCCCTCATTTTTTAAGAGATGGTTTTGTTCAACAAACCATAAGGATATTGGAACGCTTTATATTATTTTCGCGATTGCTGCTGGATTGATTGGGGGCGCTTTCTCTCTTATCATGAGGATGGAGCTTGAAAATCCTGGTCTGCAATTTGTGCGTGATGGTCAAATGTGGAATGTGATCATTACAGCGCATGGTTTGATCATGGTTTTCTTTATGGTGATGCCAGCCATGATTGGTGGATTTGGTAACTGGTTTGTGCCCATTATGATTGGTGCGCCAGATATGGCCTTTCCGCGGTTGAATAACATTAGCTTTTGGCTCTTGGTTCCATCTTTGGCTTTGCTTGTTGGATCAGCTTTTGTTGATGGCGGAGCAGGGACGGGATGGACGATCTATCCACCTCTCTCATCAGCTGTTGGGCAGCCTGGAAAATCAGTTGATATGGCGATTTTTTCTCTCCATTTAGCTGGTGCTTCATCTGTCTTGGGCGCTTTGAATTTCATTACAACGATTTTCAATATGAGAGCGCCTGGAATGACTTTGCACAAAATGCCTCTATTCGTATGGGCAATGTTGATTACAGCTTTCTTATTGTTGCTTGCGATTCCTGTGCTCGGTGGTGGTATTACAATGCTTTTAACAGATCGTAATTTTGGAACGCACTTTTTTGATCCTGCAGGTGGTGGTGATCCAATTCTTTTCCAACACTTGTTCTGGTTCTTTGGTCACCCTGAAGTTTATATTATGATTTTGCCAGCCTTTGGAATTGTGAGCCAAGTAATTTCAACTTTCTCTAAAAAGCCAATCTTTGGATATTTGGGAATGGCTTATGCGATGGTTTCAATTGGCTTTGTTGGCTTTATTGTATGGGCTCACCATATGTTTACAGTGGGTATGAATGTAAATACAAATGCTTACTTTACGATTGCAACGATGATTATTGCGGTACCGACTGGTATTAAAATCTTTTCATGGATTGCAACCATGTGGGGCGGATCGATTCAATTTAAAACACCGATGTTGTTTGCGATTGGATTTATTTTCATCTTTACATTTGGCGGTGTGACGGGGATTGTTTTATCAAACGGTGGTATGGATATTGCGCTGCATGATACCTATTATGTTGTGGGGCACTTCCACTATGTTCTGAGTATTGGTGCTCTGTTTGGTATTTTTGCTGGAATCTACTACTGGATTGCTAAAATGTCAGGTCGTCAATATCCTGAAGCATTAGGCAAGCTCCATTTCTGGATGACATTTTTGGGTGTGAATATGACCTTCTTCCCGATGCACTTTTTAGGACTTGCAGGCATGCCTAGACGTATTCCAGATTATCCGGATGCTTTCCATTTCTGGAATATGATTGCCTCATATGGTGCTTATCTTTCATTTGCAGCGGCGATCTTGTTTGTTTTTATCATGATCTATACACTTCTGTTCGGAAAGAAAGTTGGTGCAAATTATTGGAATACTGAGGGCAATACACTTGAGTGGACCTTGCCATCACCTCCACCATTCCACCAGTTTGAAACACTGCCTGTTATTAAATAACAGCAAATGACTTAAAGACAGAAATATCTTTAAGTCATTTAACTGAAATAAACTCTTGCGAAGAGAAGGATATTTGCTTATCCTTCTCTTTGTTCTCTTGATAATAATAAAATGACTTTTTTTGGGTAGGACCTTTCTATATGACCACAACCTCACCACTTGATATGAATTTAAAATCATCCGCTTTGCCTTTGAGTCCGGATGGTATGATGCCCATTGAGCGTGAAGCAGGGCCAATGGATTTCTTCTCTCTGTTAAAACCACGGGTCTCTTCATTGGTTGTTTTTACAGCATTTGCAGGTATTATGACAGCGCCTGTTGCGATGCATCCATTGATGATTTTTATTACACTTTTGTGCGTTGCTCTTTCATCAGGTGCTTCAGGTGCGATCAATATGTGGTATGAACATAAGACAGATGCACTGATGGCTCGTACAAAAAAGAGACCGATTCCGATGGGTAAAATATCGCCGGAGGCAGCTCTTGCATTCGGGATCGTTGTGAACATCTTTGCGGTGATGATCATGGGGCTGATGATCCACGCGATGGCAGCCTTTTGGCTTTTGGTGGCGAGCCTGTTTTATATTTTTATTTACACGATTTGGCTCAAAAAGCGGACGCCGCAGAATATCGTCATCGGAGGAGCCGCTGGTGCTTTCCCGCCAATTATCGGCTGGGTTGCTGCAACAGGTCATTTAGATCTATTTCCGTTTTTGATGTTTCTGATTATCTTTTTGTGGACGCCGCCTCATTTTTGGGCTTTGGCTTTATTTCGGAATGAGGATTATACAAAGGCAGGCATTCCCATGTTGCCAGTGACCCATGGGTTTGATGTCACGCGAACACAAATCATCTTCTACACAATCCTAACGATTATTGCTTCATTTTCTCCTGTCTATTTTGGGATGACAGGCTTGTTGTATTTTATTGTTGCGCTTGTATTGAATGCGGCTTTCTTGATATTTGCTATGCGTCTCTATATCAAAAAAGATGAAAGAAGCTCGATACAGCTTTTCACATTCTCAATTTTCTATCTTTTTGCTCTGTTTTTGGGCATTATTTTGGAACATCTATTCACTGTTCCTTCCATCCGCTTCATATAAGGAGACTTATCAATGAATAAAAAAATAAACTCTGACATAGATAAAATTGACCATCCTCCTGTAAGCAGAGCAACGCGTAAAAGAAACTTTGCAATGCTTTGGGGTTTGCTTGCGATGGTTGCTCTTTTTTATGTGGTTGCCATGTTTAAAGTGAGTCAGCATTTTTAATGATGGTTCTTTGTATTTTTGCATTGGACGAATGAACAATAGATTGTATTGATGATGAAATCTCCCTCTCAAAAGAATAATCATAGAGTTTTAATTGCTCTTGTTTTATTGGTTTGTGGGATGATTGGTTTAAGCTTTGCATCTGTGCCTTTGTATCGCATGTTTTGTCAAGCGACAGGCTTTGGAGGAACAACTCAAAAAGCTGAGCTTTTACCAGAGGTGATTTTAGATCGTACGGTTAAGGTACGGTTTAATGCTGATGTTAGCCCCGGGATTCCATGGCGATTTAAGTCAGAAATTCAGCAAATGACTCTAAAGCTTGGTCAAACAGGCCTCATGAATTACAGAGTTGTGAATGAAAGTTCAAGGCCTGTGATTGGAACAGCTGTTTATAATGTGACGCCTGATAAGGCAGGGCTTTATTTTATTAAAGTGCAATGCTTTTGTTTCCAGGAACAGATACTAGAAGCTCATCAAGAAGTTGATATGCCTGTGTTTTTTTATATAGATCCTAAAATGAATGATGATCCTGATATGAAAGATGTGCATGAAATTATACTTTCCTATAGTTTTTTTGAGGCAAATTCAAAGGAATATGAGTCTGCGATTGATCGCTACTATAAAATGATTGAAACAATATCACACCCAAAATAACCAATGTTTTAGTGCGTTATAAGAGGTAAATTTTTTAAATTTAAAATATATTTGTATTTATATAAAATTGTGCTATAATTTTATTATGGATGATTGTTTGGTTCGTTCATAAGTGATTTTTTGAGAAATGAGGTTTGCATGGTTTTTAAAATCTTGAACTTACGACTTAAAAGAAATCGAAAGCTTGCTTTTATGACTTGTTCTGCTCTTTTGTGGGCTATTTTGAGTGCAGGCTCATATCATTTGATAGCAGAGGAAGTTGTTCCTCCTGTACAAGTAGCGCAATCTAGTTTAGCTTCATATCGTGCGCTCTATGATCTTTCAATTGCAAAACCAACGATGGATAGTCCTATTCAAGATATTCGCGGAAAAATGTATTATGAGATCCAAGAAAATTGCGATGGATGGATTATCAAGCAAGACATCATTTCTTATTTGACTGATGACTCAGATGAGCAAAAAGTGTCAAAATCCAATTATACAATCTGGGAATCCAAAGATCATACAAAGCTAAGTTTTCATTTTAGATCTTATTTAAATGATGAGCAATCTGAAGATATTTCTGGTGAAGCAACACTCAGTCCGGATGAAGATAGTGAAAATGTGGTGGTGTTCAAAACGCCAGAAGCTGTTAAATTGACATTGGATAAAAACACGATTTTTCCGATTGCGCAACTAATAAGTATGAGCCGCAATCCAGATCAATTTAATGGTATGCAAGATTATCATTTGTTTGATGGAACCAGTTTTAATGAAGGTGTTATCATGAGTAGTTTTGTCACTCAATTTAAAGAAAAACTTCAATCGCCCCAGCTTGTTGCTTTAAGTTCAGGTGAAAAGCCAAAAAATATTCATATGGCATTCTTTGCGCCCTTAGATTCATCAGATAGATCATCATATGAGATGGATGTTGGAATTGATAGCCATGGTGTACAGCACTATGTATCCGTTATATATCCAGAGTTTTCCCTTGTGTCTAAAATGACAAAATTTGAAAACTTAGATTCAAAAAAAGATAGCTGTGCAATTTAAAAGAATGGTGGGTGTCAACTCTTTATAAAGAGAGACTCAATCATTTTTTAAAGAATCACTGATAGGATACTTTAAAATATAAAGTATATAATCTATTAGGAGATTTCATGACACATATAGTGAATCATTCGGGCGTGCTTGAGACTCTTGGAAGAAAAAAAATCCTTATCGTTGAAGATAATGTTTTTAACTTGAAGCTTTTCAGAGATATTCTGACGCTCAATGGTTATGACGTAACAGGGCACCCAAGAGCTGAGGGAACACTTGAGCTTATTGATGAAATGAACCCTGATCTTATATTGCTTGATATTGGTTTGCCAGATTTGTCAGGGAGAGATCTTGCAAAACAAATAAGACAAGACTCAGATAAATCTAATATTCCTCTTGTTGCAGTGACTGCTTTTGCAATGAAAGAAGATCAAGAGCGTTTTATAGAAGATGGCTTTGATGCATTTTTGACAAAACCAATATCTGTGAAAGGTTTTGTTGAGACAATTAAAGAATTCACAAAATAAATTGAACAAAAATTAAAAAAATTGTTATAATATAGTTATAAGTGGAAATAGGATAAGGGTTGGAAGTATATGTCTGCACGTATTCTTGTTGTTGATGATGTAAAAGCGAATGTAAAGCTTCTTGAAGTGAAGCTTTTAAGGGAGTATTTTAGTGTCATTACGGCAATGGATGGAGCAGAAGCCCTCTCAAAAATTGAAAGTGAATCTCCTGACATTGTTCTTCTTGATGTGATGATGCCTGGGATGGATGGATTTCAAGTCTGTCAAAAAATACGTGCGAATCCTAAAACAGATCACATTCCAGTGATCATGATTACAGCTTTATCAGAGCCTGAAGATCGTGTAAAAGGGTTAGAGGCTGGTGCGGATGACTTTTTAACAAAGCCAATTAATGATGTTGCTCTTTTAGCGCGGGTGAAATCACTGGTTCGGTTAAAAATTTTGATTGATGAATTCAAAACAAGGGCAATCACATCTGAGGATTTAGGTGTTGTGTCAGGGTCCCAAAAAGATGTTGTTCAAACATATCAAAATGCGCGTATCTTGCTTTTGAACGACATGAGTTATGATGCTGAACGATTGACCAAAATTCTTCAAAAAGATCACCATGTTGTGATTCATCACCAAAAAATACTCAGCTTTGATGAGAATATTGTGAAGGGTGATTTTGATTTGGCAATTATTGATTTAAATTTGTCAACGCAAGATGGTCTGCGCATTGTTTCTGAAATTCGGAATCATGAGAAAACACGTAATTTACCAATTTTATTGATTGGCGAAGAGGCTGATTTTGAACGCGTGTTGAAAGGCCTTGAGATAGGGGCCTTGGATTATGTTTTGCGCCCGATTGATGACAGTGAGCTTCTCGCCAGAGCCAGAACACAAATTAAGCGAAAAAGATATCAAGAGCGTTTAAAGCAAAGTTATCATGATAGTTTGAATTTGGCGCTGACAGATAGTTTGACTGGTGTGTACAATCGTCGGTATGTTGATGCGCACTTGCCAAAGCTGATTGCAAAAGCGCTACAAGAAAACAAGCATTTGTCTGTTTTGATGTTTGATATTGATCATTTTAAAAAAATCAACGACACCTACGGACATATTGTTGGGGATGAGATTTTAAAACAGGTGACAAGCCGCGTGAATGGTATTGTCCGTGGGTCTGATTTTCTGGCACGTCTAGGTGGTGAAGAGTTTCTAGTTGTTTTGCCTGATACAGATTTGAAGACATCGAGCGGTATTGGAGAACGACTTTTGACCGTTGTCTCTGAAAATCAGTTTGATGTGAAGGAGCTTACTGTGCCTATCCCTGTGACAATTAGTGTTGGGATGGCTCATATTGATGCAGAACAATGCGCAACAATGTCATGCTTATTAAAAAATGCTGATGATGCTCTTTATAAAGCAAAAGAAAATGGACGCAATCGTCTGATTGATCACGACAAGACCGCAGCTGCTTGATATACCAATCCTGCTTTTTTGTAGATTCTTCTAGGTTTTTTCTGGAAGTATGGTATTTTATAAGAAATTTAAAAGGAGCAGATTCATGGCAGTGAAAGCAAAAAAAACATCAAAGTCATCCGATAAAGAAAAAAAAATCAAGCGCAGTTTTTTTTCATTCTCTTGGCTCACAAAGTGGCGTAAGAAAAAAGCTTTTGTGAATGTTGTTCACCTTCATGGCGCTATAGGGCAGGGATCGGCTTTTAAATCTGGACTTACGATTGAATCGATGGCCAATCTGCTTGATCAAGCTTTTGACTGTAAAAAAGCAAAAGCGGTTGCTTTGGTGATTAATTGCCCAGGAGGCTCGCCTGTGCAGTCTTCCTTTATTGGCAAAAGAATACGTGATTTGGCAGCTGAGCATAAAAAGCCTGTTTTTGCTTTCGTTGAAGATGTTGCGGCTTCAGGCGGATATTGGCTTGCTTGCAGTGCTGACGAAATTTATGCCGATGCAAGTTCAATTATTGGATCAATCGGTGTTATTTCTTATGGATTTGGCTTTCCAGAGCTGCTTAAAAAACATGGTGTTGAAAGACGTGTTTATACGTCAGGTAAAAGTAAATCAACGCTTGACCCATTTAAGCCAGAGAAAAAAGAAGATATTGCGAAATTGAAGCAGTTACAGGAAATTGTTCATCAGAACTTTATTGCTTGGATCAAAAGCAGAAGAGGTGATGCTCTTAAGAAGAGTGATGATTTTCTTTTCAATGGCGATTTCTGGGTTGCTGAAATGGCGCAGAGCTATGGTTTGATCGATGGCATTGGAGATATTAAATCTGTGATGCAAGAAAAATATGGCAAGAAGATTCAGTTCCATGTTGTGAGAACAGAAGGACCTTGGTGGAGAAAAAAAGCACAATTAGGCGTTCATGAAAATATGGAAGACATTGTGAGTTCAATGACTGATGCTGTGATTGCACGTGTGGAAAATTATATTGAGCAGTCGCCGATGAGGTTCAAATAATGGATCAGATGGTTCTGTATAATATTTCAGTATGGGCATTGCCTGTGCTTTTCGCAATTACGTTGCATGAGGCAGCTCACGGATATGCGGCTTTTAAATTAGGAGATCCAACCGCTTATGTTTTAGGGCGTATTTCACTGAACCCGCTGAGACACGTTGATTTTTTTGGGACCATACTTGTTCCTTTATTCTTGGCTTTCACCCATTCTCCTTTTTTGTTTGGATGGGCAAAGCCTGTTCCTGTTGATGCGCGCAAATTTAAAAAACCCCGTGAGCAAATGGCATTAGTCGCGATTGCAGGGCCTGGGGTGAATATCATTCTTGCGATTATTTCAGCCCTTATGATGCGTGTTTTGCATGTGATGGATGGGGCTTTTGCCAATTGGCTCATGATCAATTTTAAAAACTCTCTGATTATTAATGTGATATTGGCCGTGTTCAATATGCTGCCTATTTTACCATTGGATGGTGGGCGTGTGATTAATGGCCTGCTGCCTAGAGAGCTTGCCAATCGTTATGAACAAACTGAGTCATACGGTTTTTTTCTGGTGATTTTTTTGCTCTTGATCTTGCCAATGATTGGCGGTGCTTTTGGCGTGAATTTAAACTTTGTAGGTGCTTATATTCAAACAGTGAGTGCATTCATTATTGATTTGATTGCCATTTTGACAGGTCAGAGTTAAGATGGATAAAACATCTAGAAAAAGGAGATAAAATGAGTATCGGTATTTGGCAAGTGATTTTGGTTTTGTGTATCGTTATGATCCTCTTTGGTGCAGGGAAATTACCAAAAGTGATGGGTGATTTTGCGAAAGGTATTAAAGCATTCAAAAAAGGCCTTCATGAAGATGATGAAGATGATTCAAAGATTATACCTATTGAATCCAGACCTCAAAAATCGAAGAAGACAGCGAAAAAGGCATCATAAGTGTTCTCCGTCGGATGGTCAGAACTTTTTCTTATTTTTATTGTGGCTCTCTTTTTGTTAGGGCCCAAAGAACTTCCTGTTGCTCTTAGATATTGCATGAAAGTTTTCAGGTATTTTTCTAAATTATTCAGTGGGTTGAAGGGAGATATTCAGAAGTTTGTTGACGAGGCTGATCCTGAAAAACCAGTTTCATTTAAAGAGTTAGTGGTCTCTGATATTAAGCGTGAAGAGCTTGGTGATTTTGCGCAGTATTATGACTGGGATGAGAATGGCAAGATGATTGTTAAGTCAGATGATCTGGCTGCCGTTGCCAAACCAAAGGTGAAAAAAGCAAAGCGCATCAATCAGGAGATATCTCATGACGGATGATGGCATTGGATCTATTGGTGCGAAAATTTGGCCACATATTATTGAATTGCGTCAAAGATTTATCTATTGCGTTTTTGCTTTTTTGATTGTTTTTGTTGCCTGTTATCTCTATGCAGCTAAGATTTATGGATTTTTGGTAAAGCCTTTAGCTGATATTATGAGTCAGAGTCCAGGCGATGCCCGTAAAATGATCTATACGGGTCTAACAGAAGCCTTTTTTACTTACGTAAAGGTTTCCTTTTGGGCGGCTTTTTTCATTTGTTTTCCTTTCTTTTTGATTCAAATCTGGCTCTTTATTGCCCCAGGGCTCTATAAGGATGAGCGAAAAGAAATTCTGCCTTTTCTCATTGTAACACCCCTTTTGTTTATATGCGGCGGGGCTTTTGTTTATTATTTCATTTTCCCGATGGCATGGTCATTCTTTTTGAGTTTTGAAACGCCTCAGATGACAATACAAAGCGCAGTTCCAATCATGCTTGAGGCAAAAGTGAGTGAGTATCTTTCTTTGGTAATGACGTTGATTTTGGCCTTTGGATTCAGTTTTGAATTGCCTGTCATCCTTGTTCTTTTAATGCGCATTGGTATTTTAGACGTGAGTTCTTTGATTAAGATGCGCCGCTATGCCATTGTTTTAATTTTCATAATTGCTGCCATTTTAACCCCACCGGATATTATTAGCCAGATTGCTTTGGCGATTCCTTTACTCTTTTTGTACGAAGTCTCAATTGTGATTGGAAAGCTCCAGGCAAAAAAGCAAAGATGAATTGATTTTTGACATCAGTTTCTGCTACATTCGTAAGACTCAGAGATAAAATCCATAAATAGATTGGAAAGAAAATGACAACACATGTTCGATTTGCCCCAAGTCCAACCGGAAAGCTTCATGTTGGCAATGCGCGTACAGCCATTTTAACCTGGCTTTTTGCGCGTAAAACCAAAGGGCATTTTTTGCTCAGGATTGATGATACGGATGTTGAACGTTCATCAGAAGAGAATACATCCTTGATTCAAAAAGATTTAACGTGGCTTGGAATGAATTGGGATTCAACATTTAAACAGTCAGATCGGATGGATCATTATACAAAAGCTCTTGAAAAGCTAAAAGAATCTGGCCGTGCTTATGCCTGTTATGAAACAGCTGATGAGCTTGCTCTGAAAAGAAAAGTGCAATTGAATCGGGGTTTGCCGCCTGTTTATGATAGAGAAGCCCTCACTTTGTCGGCTGAACAAATTGCTCAATATGAGAAAGAAGGCAGAAAACCTCACTGGCGTTTTAAGTTGGTGCCAGGATTGATTACCTGGAATGATCATGTGAGAGGTCCGCAGCAGTTTGATGCAAAGGATATTTCTGATCCTGTTTTGGTGCGTGAAGATGGCCGTGTTCTCTATACTTTATCATCTGTTGTTGATGATTGCGAATGTGAAATTACCCATATTTTGCGCGGAGAAGATCACGTCACCAATACAGCCACACAGATTCAACTTTTTGAAGCTTTGGGCGGGAAAGTGCCAGAATTTGGCCATATGCCCCTGATTTCTGATAAAGAAGGAAAAGGTCTTTCAAAGCGTCTTGGGAGCATGTCAATTGAATCATTACGTGAAGAAGAAGGTATTGAACCACTTGCCATTTTATCATTTCTTGCAAAATTAGGAACATCGGATGCAATTGAAGTGAAGCCAACACTTGAGCATCTTATTGATGAATTCGATATGGATAAGATTTCACGTGCAACACCGAAGTTTGACCCTGATGAGTTGCTGCGGTTGAATGGTAAGCTTGTGAAAACATTGAGCTATGAATCAGTGAAGCCGCGTCTTATTCAAGATGGATTCGGGGATATACCTGAGGATTTCTGGAATGCGATTGTATCGAATCTTGAACGTGTGAGTGATGTTGAAGAATGGTGGCATATGGCACGGCAAGAGATTGCTCCAGTGATTGAGGATAAAAGTTTCTCAGACTTAGCTGCGAGCCTTTTACCTGCGGAACCATGGGATATCAACACATGGAATCAGTGGGTTGAAGAAATTAAAAAAGTTTCTGATCGTAAAGGAAAAACCTTGTTTATGCCTTTAAGGCAGGCACTTACAGGAAAAGAACATGGTCCTGAACTCAAAAACCTATTACCTTTGATTGGTCGTGAAAAGGCTTTGTTGAGACTTCAAGGCGCGAAAGCTTAGGAGAGGTGCGAATGCCAGATCTATTCCTTCATAATACACTCTCAGGCAAAAGAGAGATATTTGCCCCACTTGACTCTGCGCATATCCGGATGTATGTTTGTGGTCCAACAGTTTATGATTACGCCCATATTGGCAATGCACGTCCTGTTGTTGTGTTTGATGTTCTGTATCGTTTGTTGAAAAAGCTATATCCTACGTCAAAAGTAACTTACGTTCGGAATATTACCGATATCGATGACAAGATTATGGATGCATCGAAAAAAACAGGTAAGCCGATTGCTGAAATTACTCAGCGAACAGCAGAGGCCTATTTTGATGATATGAGCTCATTGAATGCTCTGATGCCTGATATTCAGCCGAGAGCGACTGAATATATTGCGCAAATGATTGCGATGATAGAGGCTCTGATTGACAAGGGGCATGCCTATGAAGCGGAAGGGCATGTTTTATTTGATGTGCCATCCATGCCAAATTATGGGGCGCTTTCAAGGCTTGATCAGGAGCAATTGATTGCAGGCGCTCGTGTTGATGTAGCGCCTTATAAAAAGGATCAATCAGACTTTGTTCTCTGGAAACCAAGTAAGGACGATCAACCAGGATGGGATAGCCCTTGGGGCAGAGGAAGACCAGGCTGGCACATTGAATGCTCAGCCATGTCTCTTGCAACATTAGGCCCAGAATTTGACATCCATGCTGGTGGACAGGATTTAATTTTTCCCCATCATGAGAATGAAATTGCCCAGAGCTGCTGTGCAAATGGGACGTCATTTATGGCGAAATATTGGCTGCATAATGGGTATTTGGTCTTTGATGGTGAAAAAATGTCTAAATCACTGGGCAATATTAAAGTTGTGCATGATTTACGTAAAGAGTGGCCAGGAGAAGTCATCCGTTTTGCATTGTTGTCAGCTCAATATCGTCAGCCACTTGATTTTTCTGGTGAGCTTTTAGAGAGTTCGAAACAGGCGCTCGATCGACTTTACCGAGCTCTGGATGGTGATATGCATGCAGATCTTACGCAAATTGAGGTTGATGATCGATTTGTCTTAGCTTTATGCCATGATCTGAATACACCGCAAGCGATTTCTGTTCTCTTTGAACTTGCCTCTGACATTAATAAGACAGAAGATGCTCAAAAGGCTAAAGATTTAAGGTCAATCTTGAAAGTAAGTGCTGAATTGATTGGGCTTTGCCAAGGTGCTGTTTCTGATTGGCTCATTGCTAAGAAAGCTGTTGCCAAAACAGCTTTGAGGGAAGCTGATATTGAGGTTTTGATGGCGGAGCGTCAGCAAGCCCGTGCAGATAAAAACTTCCAAAGATCTGATGAAATTCGTGATGAGTTGAAAGCACAAGGTGTTGCAATTGAAGACTCATCGTCAGGTGTTCGTTGGTATTACTTATAACAGGATTTTGTCATGTCTGACTTTCCGTTCCTTCAAGACTCTGGCCTTTTGCGTTTTTTACAAGAACGACAGCCTATTATCATTTTGGTTCGCCCACAGATGGGTGAAAATATTGGTGCAACCGCAAGGGCTATGCTCAATTGCGGATTAACGCAGTTAAGACTTGTTGATCCGAGAGATGGATGGCCCAATCCTGCAGCTGTTGCAATGGCATCAGGGGCGGATCTTGTTCTAGATCAACTTGAGTGCTTTGAAACGGTAGAGCAGGCTGTGTCTGATTGTCATCAGATTTATGCTGCAACAGCACGGCTAAGGGATCTTGAAAAAGATATCGTGACACCAAAAACAGCCGTTATTCAAATTGAAAAATCTTTGAAGGTTAAAGAAAAAGTTGCAATTCTTTTTGGCGCTGAAAGAGCAGGCCTATCAAATGAAGAAGTTGCTTTCGCTCATCATATTATGTCTGTTCCCTTAAACCCTGATTTTAAGTCTTTGAATCTGAGTCAATCTGTGTTGATCTTTTGTTATGAGTTTTTCCAGAACATAATAAGAACCTTTAATGAAGATGAATCTGTTTTAAAAATTGTGGAAGGTCAAGAGCCTAAAGCACCCCAAGGCGACATTGATAATTTACTCAAGAGATTGATTGAACAGCTTAATCAACGTGGTTTTTTTGTAACAGAGGCACAAAAACCAACCATGATATTGAATTTAAAGAACATGTTTTACCGTAATCATTTCACCGAACAAGAAGTGAGAACGCTGCATGGAATTATTTCTACCTTAATCAAATCATAATCTTCCTGTGCTGTACTGTTACCAAACAATATAGTCGTAAAGGATATTCACATGAAAAAATCAGTCTTTTTAAGCTTCGTTTCTATTCTATTTGGTGCCCATATCGTTTTTGCGGGTGGGTTGGATGATAATGTCGCAACGTATAAGAATGGTGCAAATGAGGTTATCAAAGCTGTTGTAGATGGTAAGATTACACAACAGAACGCTGATCAATATATGGCTAAAGTGAATAAGTTGATTATTGTAGGTAAAGAGATTGCGGCTGAAGTGATTACTCAAAAACCAGAAGGTAAAAAATTCCTTGAATATGTTGTAAAGAATGGCGATAAAGCGAAAACGGAGTCTCTTGAAGAAATTGATGCTCAATGGCACCGGGGTGACGTTTTTAAAGAGGCAGGTATCGAGCATAATAAGTTTGACCATTATGGTCCTATCATTGCCGCCAAGGATGCTTATATTCAATCTATTTCTTCTTATATCGCATTAAAAAATTATAGACAATCTGGTGATTCTAAAATGCTCGACATCGTTCGTGAAGAATTAGAGGAAGTTGTTGGACAGCTTCAATATGTCAATAAGTGAGTATAATTTGTCTTGTCCTGTCACCCTGAACTTGTTTCAGGGTCTGGAGATGCTGAAATAAATTCAGCATGACGCGTTAGAGTGATTCGACGGCCAGGTGAGTTCACAACCTAAGCCTTCTTCTTTTTGAGAAACCCTTTTCTACCCGCTTTTGGCTTTGCTTTCATTTCACCTTTCGCAATTGCTTTTTTTCTGAGCACTGCGTAATAGCGATATGAAATTGGAAAACTTCCTATATAAAATGCACCTATAATAAGAAGCGTGAGCCAAGTGTTGAGGATTAGGCTTGTAATTAAAAAGACTGCGGCGACAAGCACAAGCAGAATATATCTTTGTGGAACCTTGAAGCCTTTGAAAGAGAAGGTGGGTAATGTTGACACCATAAGGCTTGCCACAAAAACCATCCAGATCGCAATGATGTAGTGATTTTGGAGGATTCTTAAATCTGAAAACTCAATTGATAAGAGGAGCGGCACAAAAGAGAGACAAGCAGCAGCAGGCGCTGGGACGCCTGTGAAGAATGTTGTTGTCGCCCAAGCGGGTGTTTCTGCATCATAGAGCTTAGAATTGAATCTGGCGAGTCTTAGTCCCATGCAAGTTGTGAAAATGAGAACAGCTGTCCAAACAAATTTTCCACCAACATCGAGTGACCAGAAATAATTGATAAGAGCAGGGACAACACCAAAATTCACCATATCTGCTAGTGAATCGAGTTCAGCTCCGAATTTGCTTTGCGCATTTAAAAGACGTGCAAGACGCCCGTCAATACTATCTAGAATACCAGCAGCAAAAATGCAGAGAATGGCTGTTTCCCACTGACCAATCATGGCAAAACGAACTGCCGAGAGACCAATACAAATCGCAAAAATCGTTGTCAAATTTGGCAAAAGCTTATAAAGGGTCATGCCGCCTTGAGTATCTCTTCTTGTATTGTTTTGGTCCATTCTTGATTTATCCTTATATTCCGTTATTAAATCTTGTCTCCGAAGCGAGCAAGCTGTGGTCCTTCTAAGTTTGCGATCACTGTTTCGCCAGCTACCATTTTTTGTCCGATGATAACTTGAGGCTCGATGCCTTCTGGTAAATAGAGATCAGCTCTGCTACCAAAGCGAATGAGTCCGTATCTTTGTCCTGCCAGAACAAAATCACCTTCATCAACATCGCAGATAATGCGGCGAGCAACCCAACCCGCAATCTGAACAAAAGCAATCTCTTTACCGCTTTCGTGTAGAAGTTTAATGGCCATGCGTTCATTATCAGTGCTTGCTTTGTCGAAAGCTGCATTCATAAATTTACCAGGGCGATACGATTTTTTGAGGATTTTTCCTGCGCATGGGGCTCTGTTTACATGAACATCGAATACGTTTAAGAAAACACTCACACATGTCAGGCGATCAGATCCCATTTCGAGTTCTGCTGGTGGCATTACTTTTTCGATTTTGACGACAGTTCCATCAGCAGGACTGATGAGAAAATTTGGATCCTGAGGGACAACACGTGGCGGATCTCTGAAAAAATAAACACACCAAGCTGTGAGAATAAATCCAATCCATCCAAGCTCACCTGCAACGAAGCTTAAAAGAAAGGCAACAATAGCAAAAGCGGCAATAAAAGGGTAACCAGCTGTGTTAATTGGGACGATAACTGTTTGTAGAGCAGACATGAAAGACTCCTATTGATAAAGGTAAAGGTCATTGTTGATATTACTTATACTGGGATTTACATGATTTGACGAGAAAAAAATGATCTTCGTTTCTATTTTCGAAAATCAGCTGTATAATTTCTGAAAAATATAAAAATAAAGGCAGGGTAGGATGCATAAAATGTCATTTCACGAAGACAATACACTTTTGATTCGGGAATCTATTGATCAAGCTTATTTAATGGAAGAAACAGAAGCCCTCAAAAATCTATATCAATATGTGGATTTATCTTCAGCTCAGCGTCTTGAAATTATGACTTACGCCAGAAGTCTCGCTGAAAAAGCGCGTGAAAATGCTCAAAAAGAATCTTCTATGAAAGATTTGATTCATCAATATTCTTTGTCTTCAGAAGAAGGCATTGCTTTAATGTGTGTAGCCGAAGCCTTGCTGCGCATACCGGATAAAGATACTGCCATTCGTCTGATTAAAGACAAAGTTGGCAGTGCTGACTGGCAAAAATATATGGGTGATCATAAAAATATATTTTTAAACGCATCCATATGGGCGTTGTCTCTCACTGGTAAAGTTTTAGGCAGATCTGATGAAGAAAAGACGGGACTCAGCAGCGTGCTGAGTAATTTGGTCAGTCGTTCTGGTGCTCCGATTATTCGTCAAGCGATGGAATTTACCATGAAGCTGATGGGCAAAAATTTTGTCCATGCTGAAACAATTGAAAAGGCTGTTAAAAAGGCAAAAGATCTTGAAAAAGTTGGTTATACCTATTCTTTTGATATGTTAGGTGAGGGGGCTAGAACCTTTGAAGATGCAGATCGCTATTTTGAAACTTATAAAAGAGCAATCCGCCATATTGGCCATATGTCAAAAGGGGAAAGTCTCGTTCATAAAAAAGCAGGGATCTCTGTTAAATTATCAGCTTTGCATCCCAGATATGAAGTTCTGAAAGGTAAGGAAGCTTTAAAAGAGCTCTCAGAACGGTTATTACAACTTGCATTGCTTGCGAAAGAACATCAGATTTCAATCTGTGTGGATGCAGAGGAATCTTATCGCCTCGATATTTCTCTCGACTTGATCGAAGAAGTTTTCTTGCATCCTGATTTAGCTGGGTTTGAAGGCTTTGGACTTGCCGTTCAGGCCTATCAGAAACGTGCTTTTTATTTGATCGATTGGTTAGAAGCTCTGGCAAAAAGGGCAGGGAGAAAAATCTTTGTGCGTCTTGTGAAAGGGGCTTATTGGGATACAGAAATTAAATATGCGCAAATGAAGGGGTTGCCAGATTATCCAGTTTTCACAAGAAAAACAGGAACAGATCTTTCTTATTTTGCTTGTGCAAAGAAGTTATTGAAATTACGTGAGTGGATTTATCCTCAGTTTGCAACGCACAATGCACACACGGTTTCAGGTGTTTTGAGCATGGCAGGTGCAAATCGGACAGGCTTTGAATTTCAGAAATTACATGGCATGGGATCAGAAATTTATGATCAAATCGTAGGCCAGTACCCATGCAGAATCTATGCACCAGTTGGAAATCATGTTGATTTGCTGCCTTACCTCGTGCGTCGTTTGCTTGAAAATGGAGCCAATAGTTCGTTTGTGAATCAGCTGCAGAATAGAGAAGTTAATCTAGAGCGCCTTGTATATGATCCGATACGTGATCAAGAATTGCATCATTTTGCGCGTCATCCTAAAATTGCGTTGCCTAAGGATTTATTTGGATCAGCGCGGCAAAATTCATCAGGATTGCTTTTGGATGATCGTAACTGTTTGCGGCATTTTTTAGAAGATGTTTGCTCTTTTTCAAAACAGGATTACCGCGGTTTCTATTTGATCAAAGGCAAAAGGGTTGAAGGGCGCGAGATTTCAGTTTTTGCACCGCATAATCATGGGAAAAGGCTTGGCTCTGTCATTATGGCTGGTGAGGAAGAAGCAAAATTAGCTTTGGATAATGCTTCGGATGCTTTCCCAAGATGGCGTGCAACATCTGTTGAGTCAAGAGCCTCAATCGTTGAACGAATGGCGGAGCTTCTTGAGTCCAATCGTGCTGAGATCACGGCTCTTTTGATGGAAGAAGGCGGAAAAACGCTTCTGGATGCACATGATGAAATCAGGGAGGCTGTTGATTTCTGCCGTTATTATGCATCTGAAGCACGTAATTTATTTATGGGGCCCCAGATTTTACCGGGTCCAACAGGAGAGGAAAATAAATTCTGGTATGAAGGCAAGGGGATTTTTGTTTGTATTAGTCCTTGGAATTTTCCAGCAGCGATTTTCTTAGGTCAAATCTCTGCTGCTCTTGTAGCTGGAAATACAGTGATTGCAAAGCCAGCTGAGCCAACTTGTCTTTTGGCATCATATTTGATTCAACTCTATTATCAGGCAGGTATTGAAAGAGATGTTCTTCAATTAATTCCAGGAAAAGGATCTGAAATTGGACCAATTCTGCTTCAAGATAGACGCGTTTCTGGCGTTGCATTTACAGGATCAGAAGAAACAGCACGGCGTATCAATATGACACTCGCTGAACGCACAGGGTCAATCGCCACATTCATTGCTGAAACAGGTGGTCAAAATGTCATGTTTGTTGACTCAACAGCTCTTTGTGAGCAGGTTGTTGACGATGTTGTGAGTAGTGCATTCAGGTCAGCAGGTCAGCGCTGTTCTGCTTTACGGATTTTGCTTGTGCAAGAAGATGTTGCGGATAAAATGATCCATATGCTTCAAGGAGCTGCGATGGCTCTAAAGGTTGGTAATCCACTTGATCCATCAACAGATGTTGGTCCTGTCATCAATCAAGCTGCCAAAGAAGAGCTTGAAAAGCATATTCGCGTTTTGAAACAAAAAGCAACGCATCTTTTCTCAACACCTCTTGATGAAGCTTGTGAGAAAGGAACCTTTATTGCGCCTCAAGCCTATGAGGTCCAAGATTTTGCGCTTTTAAAGGAAGAGCATTTCGGCCCTGTTTTGCATGTTCGTCGCTATAAGCCCGAGAATTTAGATGAGCTGATAAAAGAGGTGAATGATTTAGGATTTGGCCTGACTTATGGTGTTCATAGCCGTATTAATCAAACTGTGCGGAAAATTGAAAAAGAGATCGAAGCAGGTAACTGTTATATTAATCGCAATATGATCGGAGCTGTTGTTGGTGTTCAGCCATTTGGTGGACAGAAAGCATCAGGAACCGGTCCAAAAGCGGGTGGTCCTAATTATTTGCACCGGTTTGTGACAGAAAAAGTTTCCTCTAACAATATTGCTGCTATGGGCGGTAATACAACACTGGTGATGCTGCAAGATGAGTGATGATGTCAAAAAAACGCCGGATGAGCTGACTTATCCTGTTTATGAAATTTGTTGGTTAAAGGGAACCGAGCCACCTTTTTCAGGTCAATATAATAAGCATTATGAATCAGGAGTCTACCATTGTGCTTGCTGTGACAACGAGCTTTTTACGTCAGAGACAAAATATGATTCAGGCAGCGGCTGGCCGAGTTTTTGGCAATCAGTTTCAGATGAAGCTGTAAAGCTGAGCAGAGATGTTTCTCATGGCATGATCCGAACGGAAGTGACGTGCGGCAAGTGTGGTGCTCATTTAGGGCATGTGTTTGAAGATGGGCCTCAGCCAACTTTTCAGCGCTTTTGTATCAATTCACTTGCCTTGGTGTTTAAGGGTTGAGAATCAAAATAAAGCTGTTATGATTTATTTAAATGAGTATCTATGTTGTTCAGTTTCAAAAAAGGAAAGAAAAATGATCAAAAGATTTTTTACTGTTATGATATCAACTGTTATGCTTTTCATTCTCAATTTGAGTGCTCAGGCTCAAAGTCTTGATGATTTGTTGCCAATTATTGAGAAAAATTTAAACGAGGCAAAATCTGATTTAGCAAAAAATAGTGTTTCTGAGAAACAAAGTGTCAGTAATTTAATCGCGGGTCTTGATGCGATTTTTAAAGATCTCCAGAGTAATGGTATATCAGAACGTTCAGGGACCGATAGTGAGCTGAGGCCATCTTATGTTGTGATGCAGGGTATTATAGAGCTTTCTTTGGCACAAGCTTTCTCTCAAGGGCTTGTCAAAAAAATAGATGCTTACATTGTGACGCCTCGAATGCCAACGCCTTTAATGCTCCAAAATGGTAAAACATTAAGTGAGATTAATCTTTCTGAATCGACAAGTTTTGCTCTATACAGAAACATGATATTGAATACATTTCTATCGGCAGGCGGTAATTTACATGCTGTGTATTCTTCGGATGCTAAAGCCTCGCTTCAAGATCAAGCTGATGGCCTTAACACTTATG
Source organism: Alphaproteobacteria bacterium (assembly GCA_018063245.1). Lineage (NCBI taxonomy): Bacteria > Pseudomonadati > Pseudomonadota > Alphaproteobacteria > Alphaproteobacteria bacterium. The sequence goes on from JAGPBS010000036.1 coordinate 22,383, forward strand.
CAGCATATTGCAATAAATATCCGCAGACTTTATATGATCATCCAGTTATTACGATTGCAATGAAAGATTTTCCAACTGATGTAACTGGAGCAGTTTATTACTTAGATGATACTCTCATTACAATTGAATCTAAGCAAGTTACTCAGATTGATAACACGAAGCCACAAAGTTGGGTTATTCGATTTGGTGATAAAGCAACAGAAAGAGCTGCACAAGTTAATGCTTTTTTTAAAGCGAATGGTGCACAAAATTTGGCGCGATAATAAGAGATGCTTATTATGCTTGTTATAACTCAATTTGTTGAGCTTTAATTTGCTTTGTCGAAATTGTTTTCAATACTGTTCACTTAACTGCCCTTGTCATTCCTGCGAAGGCAGGAATCCAGTTAAAATAATAACTTATACCTATTCCTGTTGAGAAATTTTCTGGACCCCCGCCTTCGTGTATAGTTCCGCATGAATAGCGAGCGCTTCGCAAGGGGCTTTATATTGTAGACAATGTAGCCGGGTTTTGTTGTAATTGTCAACAAATGTCATTAGGAATGCGTTTCTTTCTTGAT